>NZ_JBYRFX010000746.1:0-5740 GCF_057815775.1 Inquilinus sp. | reverse complement strand
GGCGGGCAGGTCGCCGGTCATGTCGGTGTCGGGGGTCGGGGCGGTGCCCTGGTCTTCGGTGATGCTCATGGTGTCGGCCCGGTCAATCCAGTCCCAGGGTGCTGCGCAGCTTCGGCAGATCCTCGGCCAGCGATGCGATCGGGCCCTGCGCCGCGGCCCGGTCGTTGGCGGCCAGTGCCTGGCCGGCCGCGGTGAATTCGGCATCGATCTTGTCGCTCAGCGCCTTGTCGGCCTTCTGGCTCAAGGGGCGGAACAGGGCGACGATCTTGGCCGCGCCGTCGAGATCCGCCCGGGCGCCGGCGAGGTCGGCTTGCCTGTCGGCCGCCAGCCGCGCCAGGACAGCGGCGGCGCCGCCGGCCATCTTGTCCGGCGGGATCGACAGGCCGTCCAGCCGCGCCTGCAGCGCCGCGACGTCGGTGGCCAGCTTGTCCGCCACCGGCCCCAGCCCGTCGCCCTGGCCGGCCAGCCCGGATTGCAACCGGCGGAAGCCTGAGAAGGCCGGGTCCTGTTCCTTCTTCTCGAAATAGTCGGCGCGGGCGTCCAGCGCGGTGTCGAGGTCGCTGAACAGGTCGGCGATCGGCTTGATCCGCTGGTAATGCACCCAGGCCGGGTCCAGCAGGGTGCGGGCCTGCGCCAGGTCGCCGGCCTTGATCGCGGCGACCAGCGGCGGCGTCGCCGCGGCCAGGGCCTCGACCTCGCCGGTGACGTAGACCTTGTACTCCGCCAGCGGCCCGATCAGGTCGATCAGCGAGGGCTGCTTGGTGGTCGCCGCCGGGGCGTTCTTCGCCTCGGTCACGGTCAGGGTGCCGCGCGGGTTGCTCAGCAGGCCGCAGGTGATCTCGTAGCTGCCGGGCTCCAGCCGCGCGGTCAGCGACTGGGTGAAGCCGGGGGCGATGTTCTCGCGCTCCTCCACCACCATCACGCCCTGCAGGATCTCCCACTCCAGGGCGCGGTCGCTTTGGTTCAGCACCTGGAAGGTGACGCGCCCGGCCTCGACGGTCAGCGCGTTCGGCTCGCAGGTCTTGGCAGTGATGGTGACGGGCACGCCGCCAGCGGCGGCCGGCTTCGGGCCGGCGCGGTGCAGGAAGGCATAGACGCCCAGCCCGGCGACGGCAACGGCCAGCACGGCGACGAAGCCGATCCCGATCCGAGTGGTGCGTTGCAGCGACATTCGTGCTCCGGAAGAAGGAATTGGGGTGTCAGGCGTTCGGCGAAACCTGCTTCGTCGGGGCCTGGCTCGGGGCGCGGTGGCCGCTGAGGAACAGGGGGATGGTGACCAGCAGGAACAGCAGGTAGGCGCCGACCTCGCCGACAGCCGGCGTGTCCTGGTAGCCGAAGATGCCGGCCAGCACCGACCCCAGCGGTCCGTCGATCGGCAGCACATGGCTCAAATCGAAGGCGACCTGCTGCAGCCCGTTCCACAGCCCGGCCTCATGCAGCGCCCGCAGCGACCCGGCCAGCAGCCCGGCGGCGACCACCAGGATGAACAGCCCGGTCCAGCGGAAGAACCGCTTCAGGTTCAGCTTCACGCCGCCCCAGTAGATCGCGAGGCCGACGGCGACGGCCACGGCCAGCCCGGCCAGGGCGCCGATCGGCGCGGCCAGCCCGACATCCTGCTGGAAGGTGGCGAGCAGGAAGAACACCGATTCCAGCCCTTCCCGGGCGACGGCGAAGAATACCATGGCGATCAGGGCGAAGCCGGTGCCGTCATGCCCGTCCAGCGCGGCGTCGATCGAATGCTGCAGCTGCGCCTTGATCGACCGGGCGGCCTTGCGCATCCAGAACACCATCGATGTCAGGATGCAGACCGCCACCAGCCCGACCAGCGCCTCGAACAGCTCCTGCTCGCGCTGCGGGAATTCGGCGCTGACCAGGTCCAGCACGATGCCGACGGCGAGCGACAGCAAGACGGCGGTGGCGATGCCGATCCAGACCAGCGGCATCCATTGCGACCGGCCGGTCTGGCGGAGATAACCGGCGATGATGCCGACGATGAGGGCGGCCTCTATGCCCTCCCGCATCATGATCAGGAACGGTACCAGCATCCGCCTTCACCCTACACGGCGCCGAACGGACTCCCACCGGACCGGACCAGGCGGCGCGGTCGAGAATCGATGTCCGACGGCCCTCACCATCGTCGCATCCCACTGCGAGCGGGAATGCGAATCTGTTGCATTTCTTCTGCTCTTGTCCCGTGCGGTTGTCGAGGCGCTTTGCGGGCGAGACGCATTAAATTGATGCAATCGAACGCCGTGGCGAACGCCCTGGCGACCGCCCCTGGGCTCGCTTCGGTCCCGCCCTTCAGGGAACCGCCGCCCGCCTGCCGCCATTGGACAGGCAGCAAAGGGAGCATGTCATGGCCGAGAACGAGACGATCCGGGACGCGGCGCAGAGCGTCGGTGCCGAAGCGGCAAAGGCCGCGAAATCCGCGGCGACACAGGCGGGCGCCGCGATCGACGCTGCCAAAGACATAGAACTTGAGGCCGATGCCGCTGTGGCGGAGGTGGAGGCCGAAGCGGTCCGCCGCGACCTCGAAGCCGATCTCCGTGTCCTGCGCGAGGATGTCGCCCGGCTGGGCGAGACCGTGGCGTCGATCGCCCAATCGCGGGTCGATGCGATCGACGAGGCGGTGCACCGCAGCCCCTGGTCGACCGCGATCGCCGCTCTGTGCATCGGCTTCTGCCTCGGGGTGCGGTCGAGCCGCTAGCACCCTCCGGCCGTCATTCCCGCGAAAGCGGGAATCTCTTGCAGAGCAAGAATGCGATGAGATCCCCGCTTTCGCGGGGATGACGAGGAAAATGAACCTTGTTATTTTTCTACTGCAAATTCTCGTGAAAATTAAATATGCACGGATAGTAGTTGCATATCCGAGAGTGCATCGCCACTTTCCGCGCTCTCCACCCCGGGGCCGATTCCCGGGCCTGGCCCACGGACAGGATTGACGGATCCCGTGCAGACGACACCATGTCATGGCATCCGCCTGCCCAAGGGCGCGTGCGGGGACGCCGCTCTCTGCCGGAGGCTCGCGTGAACTCGATCTTCGACTTCGACTATTTCCTGTCGGCGTTCCCGCTGATCCTGCCCTATCTGCCGGTGACGCTGCTGATCGCCTTCAGCGCCATGGCCTTCGGCCTGGTGATCGGCACCGGCGCCGCGCTGATCCGGATCTACCGCATTCCGGTGCTACGGCAGCTTGCGACGCTGTACATCTCCTTCATCCGCGGCACGCCGCTGCTGGTGCAGATATACCTCGCCTATTACGGCATCCCGAAGCTGCTGCAATACGTCAACGCCCAGATCGGCACCGACATCGACGCCAACCGGGTGCCGACGCTGGTCTTCGTCATCTTCAGCTGCGCGGTCAATGTCGGCGCGTACCTGTCCGAGGCGATCCGGTCGGCGCTGCTGTCGATCGACCGCGGCCAGGCCGAGGCCGCCTATTCCATCGGCATGACGCCGTTCCAGGCGATGCGCCGCATCATCCTGCCCCAGGCCCTGGCGGTGGCGCTGCCCAATCTCGGCAACAGCTTCATCAGCCTGATCAAGGACACCTCGCTGGCCTTCCTGATCGCGGTGGTCGACATCATGGCGGCGGCCAAGATCGCCGGCGGCCGGTCGCTGCGCTTCTTCGAGCTCTACCTGGCGGTGGCGGTGATCTACTGGGTGGTCTGCATCCTGGTCGAGATCGGCATGCGGCGCTGGGAGGCGCATCTGACGCGCGGCCGCCGGGACATCACCGCATGATCGCGATCCGGGACGTCCGCAAATCCTTCAAGGGCAAGGTGGTGGTCGACGGCATCGACCTCGATGTCGGCCAGGGCGGCATCGTCAGCATCCTCGGCCCCTCCGGCTCCGGCAAGTCGACCTTCCTGCGCTGCCTGAACCGGCTGGAGACGCCGGATGCCGGCAGCATCGACATGGGCGGCGACCGCTACGACCTGCCGCGGCTCGACCGCCGGCGGCTGCAGTCGCTGCGCATCCGCATCGGCATGGTGTTCCAGAACTACAACCTGTTCCGGCACAAGACGGCGATCGAGAACATCCTCGAAGGCCTGCTGGTGGTGAAGCGGCTGCCGCGGGCCGAGGCGAAGGACATCGCCGAGGGCTATCTCGCGCTGATGGGCCTGTCCGACCAGGCGCCGCAATACCCGTCCTCGCTGTCCGGCGGCCAGCAGCAGCGGGTGGCGATCGCCCGCACCCTGGCGATGCAGCCGGAGTTGATCCTGTTCGACGAGCCGACCAGCGCGCTGGACCCGGAGCACACCGGCGAGGTGCTGGAGGCGATCCGCAAGGCGGCGGGGCAGGGGATTCCAATGATCATCGTCACGCATGAGATGGGTTTCGCCCGCGAGATCTCGAGCGAGGTGCTGTTCATCGACGGCGGCAAGGTGATCGAGCAGGGCGACCCGAAATCGCTGTTCGGCGCGCCGCAGCAGCAGCGGACGCGGGACTTCCTGAAGAACTATCTGAGGTCCTTCAGCTTCGACATCTGAGCCCATTCGACAATGCTACTGATGCGGCCGTCTGACGGCGGTTTCTGCGCTTCCGGTGCTCACGGACCCAAACGTCCGCTGCGCGCCGGTTCTCGAAACCACCGCCAGCCGACTCACATCAGCGCATTCTCGAACGGGCTCTGAGGGTTCGTACGGATATCAATTGAGACGGTGATGGAGAGAACGATGCGACGGTTTCTGGTGAAGGGCGGCGCCGTGATGGCGGGGCTGGTGGCGCTGGCCCTGGCGGCCGGCCCGGCCGCCGCGCAGGAGACGGTGCGGGTGGGGACGGAAGGCACCTATGCCCCGTTCACCTACCAGGACGACAGCGGCAAGCTGACCGGCTACGACGTCGAGGTGCTGCGCCTGGTCGAGGCCAAGGTGCCGGACCTGAAGTTCGAATTCGTGCCGCAGCCCTGGGACAGCATGTTCCTGGGCCTGGAGGCCGGCAAATACGACATCGTCGCCAACGAGATCTCGAAGACGCCGGAGCGCGAGACCAAGTACCTGTTCTCCGACGTCGCCTATTTCCACAGCGGCTCCGCCATCATCGTCAAGAAGGGCGTCACCGGCATCCACAGCCTGGACGATCTGAAGGGCAAGGTGGTCGGCGCCGGCACGGGCAGCGAGCACACCAAGCTGGTCGAGGACTATCTCGCCGCGCATCCCGGCGCGTTCGAGATCCGCTACTACGACGGCAACGTCACCCCGGTGCTGCTGGACCTCGCCGACGGCCGGATCGACGCGCATGTCAACGACCCGATCGTGGCCCGCGACCATGCCGAGAAGCTGGGCCTGCCGATCGAGGCCACCGGCGACCTGCTGGCCAAGGTCCCGTCCTATTTCGTGTTCCGCAAGGATGCGAAGGGTGAGGCGCTGAAGGC
The DNA here is from genome assembly GCF_057815775.1 of Inquilinus sp. Lineage (NCBI taxonomy): Bacteria > Pseudomonadati > Pseudomonadota > Alphaproteobacteria > Rhodospirillales > Rhodospirillaceae > Inquilinus > Inquilinus sp. Next base: position 363 of record NZ_JBYRFX010000746.1, on the reverse strand, counting down.
CAAGATCGACGCCGCCCTGACGGCGCTGAAGGCGGACGGGTCCCTGGCCAAGCTGTCGGTGCAGTGGACCGGCCAGGACTACACGCAAGACTGACCGCAGGGGCTGTTCCGACGGCGCGGCCCCGCCCACCCTTCGCCGTCATCGCGAGCCCGCAGGGCGTGGCGATCCAGAATTGCCGCCGCCTGCGCGGTCTGCGCGGCCGGAACTGGATCGCGTCGCTACGCTCGCGATGACGGGGACGGGTGGTTGAGCAGTATTATCCCTCGACTCATTGTTCCCTTTGTGTTCTCATCAAGGGATGACACAAGCCGCCACCATGCCCCAGACACCCACCGCCTCACCGGCGGCGGAGGTGTTTGCGC
>NZ_JBYRFX010000745.1:0-6063 GCF_057815775.1 Inquilinus sp. | reverse complement strand
AGCCGGACTACCAGGCGGTCTGCGTCGGCCAGGGCGGCTATCCGAACACGGTGCAGAACGCCATCGCCGCCTATCGCGCGCAGAAGCAGCCGACCGTGGTGCAGGTGTTCGATGCCGGCACGCTGGACCTGATGCTGTCCGGCGCCTTCGTCCCGGCCCGCAAGCTGATGGCCGACAACGGCTACGACATCAAGTGGGACGACTATTTCGCCGGGATCGCGAACTATTACGCGACGTCGAAGGGCGAGCTGGAGTCGTTCCCCTTCAATTCCTCGACGGCGCTGTTCTACTGGAACAAGGACGCCTTCGCCAAGATCGGCCGCGACAAGGCGCCGGAGACTTGGGAAGACGTCGAGCAGATCTCGCGCCAGCTGAAGGCCGCCGGCTACGACTGCCCGTTCGCGTTCAACTTCGACCCCTGGACCAACCTGGAGCAGTTCTCGGCCATCCACAACCAGCCGATCGCCACCGAGAACAACGGCTATGACGGGCTGGATGCCGAGCTGGTGTTCAACAAGACCAAGTTCGTCGACCAGGTCACCTTCATCAAGAAGATGTACGACGAAGGCATCTTCGTGCTGAAGGCCAAGGGCGGCGTCCAGGACACCCAGGATGTCGTCGACAGCTTCTCCTCCGGCGCCTGCCAGATGATCCAGACCTCGGTCGGCGACCACGGCACCATCGGCAAGCTGGCCAAGCCAGACATGCATTGGGACGTGGCCAAGCTGCCGGTCTGGGCCGGCACCGAGCGCCGCAACTCCCTGGTCGGCGGCGCTTCGCTGTGGGTCCTGGCCGGCAAGTCCGATGGCGAATACAAGGGCGCCGCGGCGTTCCTGAACTTCCTCGCCCAGCCCTCCTCGGTCGAATGGTGGTCGACCGTTACCGGCTACATCCCGGTGACCAATTCCGGCTTCCAGGCGATGAAGGCCGCCGGCTTCTACGACAAGGCCCCCTACAAGGGCCGTGAAGTGGCGATCGAAAGCCTGACCTTCACCCCGACCACCCAGGTCTCGCGCGGCATCCGCCTCGGCGGCTACGTGCAGATCCGCAAGGAGGTGCAGGACGCGCTGCAGGCGATCATCGCCGGCAAGGTCTCGGTCCAGGAAGGCCTCGACCAGGCGGTGGCGCGCGGCAACGCCGTGCTGCGCCGGTTCGAGAAGACCTACCAGGGCAAGCAGCTGCTCTGACCCGTATCCCGTCCTGTCATCACCTGATTTTTCACTGTCATCCTCGGGCTTGACCCGAGGATCCAGGGGCTGCCGGAACCGTTCTCGGTGGCCCCTGGATTGCCGGGTCAAGCCCGGCAATGACAGCAAATGGAAGCTCGGGCGATGACCTTCCTTCACGAGCGATACCGGCCAGCCTGACCCCATGGAAAAACGCGCCTTCTTCAAGAACCGGACGCTGGCCTGGCTGCTGATCGCGCCGCAGCTGCTGCTGGTGTTCCTGTTCTTCTACTGGCCCACTGCCCAGGCGCTGTACTGGGCGTTCACGCTGGAGCAGCCCTGGGGCGGCGGCAACAGCTGGGTCGGGCTGGAGAATTTCGAGGCGATCTTCAGCGACGGCGCCTATTGGAATTCCATCGGCGTCAGCTTCGCCTACGCCCTGCTGGCCACCGCCATCGCCATGGGCGGCGCCCTGACGCTGGCGCTGTTCGTCGACCGCCAGCTGCGTGGCTTCCGCGCCTATCGCTCGATCTTCGTCTGGCCCTATGCCATCGCCGCCCCGGCCGCGGCGGTCGCCTTCAGCTTCATCTTCTCGCCCGAGAGCGGGATGATCGGCGCGGTGAACCGGCTGTGGCCCGGGCTGTGGGACCCGCTGCTGAACGGCCCCCAGGCCCTGGTCATGGTGGTGCTGTGCCATGCCTGGATCTGGATCGGCTACAACTTCATCTTCTTCCTGGCCGGGCTGCAGTCGATCCCGCGCAGCCTGATCGAGGCCAGCGCCATGGACGGGTCGGGCGCCCTGCGCCGGATGCGCGACATCCAGCTGCCGCTGATCGCCCCGACGCTGTTCTTCCTGATGGTGATCAACCTGACCGGCAGCTTCACCGACAGCTTCGGCATCGTCGACATCATGACCCAGGGCGGCCCGGCCAAGGGCACCGAGGTCATGGTCTACAAGATCTATTTCGACGGCTTCAAAGGCCTCGACTACTCCGGTGCCGCCGCCCAGAGCATCGTCTTGATGCTGCTGGTCATGATCCTGACCTTCGTCCAGTTCCGCTGGGTCGAACGGCGCGTGCATTACGGCTGACGGAGGCGGAGATGATCGAACGCACCCCCGTGCTGAACGCGCTGACCCACCTGATCCTGATCGAAGGGCTGGTCCTGGTGCTGCTGCCCTTCGTCATCGTGCTGGTCGCCGCGACCAAGGATTTGCGCGGCGTGAACCAGGTGCCGATGAGCCTGGTCCCGGGCACGCATCTGCTCGACAACCTGGCCGAGGCCTGGGGCCGTGGCGATTTCGGCCGGTCCCTGGTCAACAGCCTGGTCGTCTCGATCGGCGTGACGGTCGGCAAGATCGCGCTGGCGGCGCTGACCGCCTTCTCGATCGTGTTCTTCCGCTACCGCGCCCGGATGCTGGCGTTCTGGCTGATCTTCACCACGCTGATGCTGCCGCTGGAGGTCCGCATCGTGCCGACCTACGCCATCGCGGCGAATGCGCTGGCGCCGTTCCAGGCCATCCTCGACGCCACCGGCCTGTCCGACGTGATCGCCTGGGTCACCGGCATCCAGGTCCATCTCGAATGGAACCTGCTGAACTCCTACCCCGGCATGATCCTGCCGCTGGTGGCCACCGCGACCGGGACCTTCCTCTACCGCCAGTTCTTCATGACCGTGCCGGACGAGTTGCTGGAAGCGTCGAAGATGGACGGCGCCGGGGCGATGCGCTTCTTCGTCGAGATCCTGATGCCGCTGTCGCGCACCAACATGCTGGCGCTGGCCGCCATCCTGTTCGTCTACAGCTGGAACCAGTACCTGTGGCCCCTCTTGGTCACCACCGACCCGGCCTACGGCACCGCGGCGGTGGAGCTGAAGCGGCTGATCCCGCCGGTCACGGGCGGGCTGCCGGAATGGCATGTGGTGATGGCCGGAACCCTGATCGTGATGCTGCCGCCGCTGCTGGTGGTGGCGCTGATGCAGCGCTGGTTCGTGCGCGGCCTGATCGCCACGGAGAAGTGAGGAGAGAGCCCATGGCCACCATCGCCATCCGCGGCGTCCGCAAGAGCTACGGCAAGACCCCCGTGGTGCACGGCGTCGATTTGGACCTGCCGTCCGGCACCTTCGCGGTCATCCTCGGGCCCTCCGGCTGCGGCAAGTCCACCCTGCTGCGCATGATCGCCGGGCTGGAGGACATCACCGAGGGCGAGATCGCCATCGCCGGCCGGGTGGTGAACACACTGGAGCCGCGTGAGCGCGGCTGCGCCATGGTGTTCCAGAACTACGCCCTGTACCCACACATGACCGTGGCCCAGAACATGGGCTATGCGCTGAAGGTGGCCGGGATACCGAAGGCCGAACGCCACGCCAAGGTGCAGGCGGTGGCGAAGCTGGTCGGGCTCGAGGATTTCCTCGACCGCAAGCCGGCCGCCCTGTCCGGCGGCCAGCGCCAGCGCGTCGCCATGGGCCGCGCCATCGTGCGCGAGCCGGAGGTGTTCCTGTTCGACGAGCCGCTGTCGAACCTGGACGCCAAGCTGCGGGTGCAGATGCGGGTCGAGATCCGCCGCCTGCATCGTCGCCTGGGCGCCACCTCGGTCTTCGTCACCCATGACCAGGTCGAGGCGATGACCCTGGCCGACGTGCTGATCGTGATGAACAAGGGCGTGGTCGAGCAGATCGGCCGCCCGGCCGAGATCTACAACCGGCCGCGCAGCCGCTTCGTCGGCAGCTTCATCGGGTCGCCGGCGATGAACTTCATCGAGGGCCGCATCGTCGAACCCGGCCTGTTCCGCTTCGACGAGCACCAGGAGATCGCGATCGATCCCAGCTTCGGTCGCCATTTCGTCGAACGTGGTGCCGCGCTGGGCATCCGGCCCGAGGCGGTGGAAATCGTGCCGGTCGACGTGCCCGAGGCGCTGGTCGCCACCGTCGACTTCATCGAGGAGCTGGGCGCTGGCCGCGTCGTCCACACCGATATCGACGGGCTGTCCTTCGCCGTCGCCACCGGCGCCGATGCCAACTACACGCCGGGCCAACCGGTGGGGCTGCGCCTGCCCGCAGCCCAGCTGCATTTCTTCGACCCGCACAGCGGCCTGCGCCTGGATGCCGAACTGACCACCGGCCACCGCAGCGCCGTCGCCACCGCCGCCTGAACCGCGAGAGACATCATGACCTCGATCGACATCATCACCGCCATCGGCTTTTCCACCGGCGTCAGCGGCAAGGGCGACCTGTCGCGGCTCGACGCCACCCTGGCCTCGCTGGCCGAGATCGGCGCCGACGCCGCCGAGCTGTCGCTGTATGGCGAAGACCTCATCACCGGCGGCCGGCTGCTTCCCGACCGGGTGCACAAGCTGGAGCAGATCTGCCGCCGGCACGACCTGCGCTACACCGTGCACGGCCAGATCGTGTCCAACTTCATGGATGAGGCGCATCTGCCGCTGCAGAAGGCGGTGGTGCGGGCGATGCTGGAGCTGTGCGACCAGGTCGGCGCCACCGTGCTGGTCCATCATGCCGGCCAGGCGCCGATGACCGACGCGGCCGGCCGCGAGCGGCTGGACGACCTGGAGCGCGAGGCGCTGGCCGAGCTGGCCGAGGCCGCGCGCGGCTACGGCGTGCGCCTGGCCTTCGAGAACATCTTCGCCATGGGCGACCACGAATACCGCCAGACCCCGGCCGAGGTGGCGGACACGGTGCGCGCCGTCGGCCACCCCAGCCTGTGCGGCCTGATCGACTTCAGCCACGCCTATATCGAAAGCACCCGGCGCGGCCTGGACTGGCGCGACCAGATCCGCAGCATGGCCGCCGCCACCGGCCACCTCCATGTGCATGACAGCTTCGGCCGGCCCTACAGCATGACCCGGTTCTTCGAGCGGTCGGAGGAAGTGGCGCTGGGCATCGGCGACCTGCATTTGCCGCTCGGCTGGGGCGACATTCCCTGGGACGAGATCTTCACCGAGCTGCGCTTCCATCCCGGCACCACCCTGATCCTGGAGCTCAACGGCGACCGCTACGCCGCCGAGCTGGCCGAGAGCCTGGCCCGCGCCCGGCGGCTGGCCGCTTTGTGCAACCACCAGGCGCTGGCGGCCTGACCGGACCATGCGGGACATCATCACCCGGCGGGTCGGCGTGCTGCCGGCCCCGGACCCGATCCTGCTGGCCGACGCCGCCATGGCGCCGGACGACGCCCATGACCGCTACGCCGCCCAGGTCCCGGCGCTGACCGGGCTCGAGCATCGCTCCGCTCCTGTGGAAAGGCCCCTGCCGCAACGGCTGCGAATCGTGGCCTGGAATGCGGAGCGGCTGAAGTATCACGGCCCCTCCGCCGCCCTGCTGCGCGCCGCCGAGGCCGATGTGGTGCTGCTGACCGAGGCCGATATCGGCATGGCCCGGTCCGGCAACCGGCACACCGTGCGCGACCTGGGCGAGGCGCTGGGCATGGGCTGGGCCTATGGCGTGGAGTTCGTCGAACTCGGCCTCGGCGATTCCCGCGAATGCCGGTGGCATGCCGAGGAAGACAACCGCGGCGGGCTGCACGGCAACGCCATCCTCAGCCGCCACCGGCTGGTCGACCCGGTGCTGATCCCGCTCGACGCCGGCGGCACCTGGTTCGCCGGCCGCACCGGCAGCCAGCGCCGGCTGGGTGGCCGCATGGCGATGGCGGCGCGACTGGACACGCCGCAGCCGCTGTGGCTGGTCGCCGCCCATCTCGAAAGCCACAGCGACGCCGCCGACCGCGGCCGCCAGGCCGAACGGCTGGTGGCGGCGATCGACCGGCTGGTGCCGGCCGGCGACGGCGTGGTGCTGGGCGGCGACTTCAACACCACAGAGGCGCCGGGATCGCTGGACACGGCGGAGGCCGACGAGCCGCTGTTCGGCGTGCTGCGCCGGGCCGGTTTCG
>NZ_JBYRFX010000744.1:0-3385 GCF_057815775.1 Inquilinus sp. | reverse complement strand
TCGAACACCTCTTCCTCGGCGCCGACCACCAGGCCGCCATCGATGCCGAGCTCGCCATATTCGTTGACAATGACGGCATAGCGCCGGCCGTGCTCCTCGCCCAGGATGCGGTTCAGCAGCGTGGTCTTGCCGGCGCCGAGGAAGCCGGTCACCACGGTCACGGGGATACGGTCCGGGGTCATGGCCGAGGTCATGGGATCAGGACCGCGCGGCCCTTGATCTGGCCGTGATGCAAATCCTTGAGCGCCTGGTTGGCCTCGCTCAGCCGGTATTCCTTGGTGGCGAGATGCACCAGGCCGCGATCGGCGAGGGCCATCAGTTCGACCAGCTCGGGATAGGTCCCGACCAAATTGCCGACGATCGACTTCTCGCTGGTGATCATGTCCATCGTCGGCAGGTCGATCTTCCCGCCATAGCCGACGATGTAATAGACGCCGGCGTTGCGGGTCATCGCCAGGCCCTTGGCCACGGCATCGCCCTCGCCGACGAAATCGATCACCGCCTCGGCGCCGTGGCCGCCGGTCAGCGCCATCACCGCCTCGACCTCGTTGCCGTCGGCCTTGACCAGGTGATGCGCGCCGCATTCCTGGGCCAGCTTGAGCGCCGTGTCGGACCGGTCGACGATGATGATCTCGGCCGCGCACAGCGCCCGCAGCACCTGGATGCCGATATGGCCCAGGCCGCCGGCGCCGATCACCACGGCGAATTCCCCCGGCAGCAGGTGCCGAGAGGCCTTCTTGGCGGCGCGATAGGCGGTCAGCCCGGCATCGGTGTAGGGCGCCACGTCCTTCGGCGTCAGGGTCTTCGGCAGCTTGATCAGTGAGCGTTCGCCGGTCAGCAGCAGCTCGGCATAGCCGCCATTGCTGTTGATGCCGGGGAAGCGGCTGTCGGTGGCGTGCATGTCGTCACCGCGCCGGCAGGCCAGGCAATGGCCGCTGGTCACCAGCGGGTGGCAGATCACGGGGTCGCCAACCTTGACGCTTTCGACGCCGCGGCCCACCGCCTCGACCCACCCGGCATTCTCGTGCCCCATGATGTAGGGCAGCGTGACGTCGACCTTGCTGCGCCAGATGCCTTCGACCACGTGCAGGTCGGTGCGGCAGACGCCGGCGCCGCCGATGCGCACGATGATGTCGGTCGGCTTTTCGATCTTCGGATCGGGGACGTCTTCGTAGCGGACGAATTCGTCTCGAGTCAGGGACTCATCGTATTGATGCAGCACCGCGGCCTTCATGCGTCGCCTCCCATGGTCCGGCGTCCAAACTGTTGCGGACCAGCGGTGCAATCGCCGTGCCAAGATCGCGAAGCCGCGGAATTGCTGGATTTCTCGGGTTGGGTGACGGCAGGACTGTGGCGTTGCTTCACAACGGAACGGAACAGCACTGTTCCATTTTGGAACACTTGGCCCGATCCCGATTTCCGAGGTTGGAAAGCCCCTGATGTCGGCGTAACTGTTAGGACAACGAAACAAAAGCCAAGGCTGCGCCCGCGACGGCCAGCCGGGAGGACCGCCCATGCTGCCGGCCACGGCCGATGAGCGCCTGAGCCAGGCCCGCACCATGCTGGCACGCCGGGGTGTCGCGGATGCCGACCTGCTGGCGCCGCCAATCCGCGACAGCTGGACCCGCTGCCTGGCCGCCGGACTGGACCCCGAGCGCCCCCCGCCCCTGGCCATGGTCGACGAGGCCACGCTGCGCGAGGCCCGCGACCGGTCCGACCTGGCGCTGCGCCTGGCGCGCACCGAGATGAAAAACCTCTACCACCAGGTCGCCGGCACGAATTTCATGGTCGCGTTCGCCGCGCCGAACGCGCTGCTGCTCGACACCATTTCCGATTCCAGCTTCAGCGCCACCGCCCGTGCCACCGCCATCCGGCCCGGCTCGCTGTGGGCCGAGGCGCGATGCGGCACCAACGCGCTCGGCACCACGGCGCAGCAGGGTCAGCCGATCACCGTCCATGGCGGCGAGCACTTCTTCAACCGCTACGGCACCCTGACCTGCACCGCCGTGCCGGTGTTCGGCCCCGACGCCAGCCTCGCCGGCGTGCTGGACGCGTCGTCCGATTGCCGATCCCGCCAGCAGCACACCCGGGCCCTGGTCGCCATGGCCGCGACCCAGATCGAGAACGGGCTGTTCCGGGAATGCCACCACGCCAGCCTGGTGATCGCCTTCCACAGCCGCGGCGAATATCTGCACACCCTGAATGCCGGCCTGCTGGCGCTCGACCCCGACGGCGTCGTCCTCGGTGCCAACCCCCAGGCGCGGTTCCTGCTGCAGGGCCTGCCCGCTTTGCCCGGCAGCCATTTCGCCGACCTGTTCCGCACCCGCCTCGGCGATGTCCTGGACGGGGCCCGGACCCGAGAGCGCCAGCGCCTCGACGACCTCGTCGGCAGCGCCTTCGTCGCGACGGTCGAGACGCTTCCCCGGTCCCGCAGGGTGTCATCCCTCCAGATTGCACCGCCGCCAAAGGCGCCCCGGCTGCTGCCGACCGGCTTCGTCGCCGACGACCCTGAGGTGGCCGATGTCGTGCGCCGGGTCGAGGCCGCGGCGTCCCGCAAGCTGCCGATCCTGATCCGCGGCGAGACCGGCACGGGCAAGGAACAGCTGGCCCGGCATGCGCATCGCGCCGGCAAGCGGAGCGGCGAGTTCGTGCCGCTGAACTGCGCCGCCCTGCCCGACACCCTGGCCGAGGCCGAGCTGTTCGGCCATGCCGACGGCGCCTTCACCGGCGCGCGCCGCGGCGGCGCGCCTGGCCTGGTGGTCGAGGCCGATGGCGGAACCCTGTTCCTGGACGAAATCGGCGACATGCCGCTGGCGCTGCAGGCCGTGCTGCTGCGGCTGCTGGACGACTGGACGGTACGGCCGGTCGGCGGCGGCCGGCGCCGCACCGTCGATGTGCAGCTGGTCGCCGCGACCAACACCGATCTGGAGCAGGCCGTCGCGGCCGGACGGTTCCGGGCGGATCTGTTCTACCGCCTGGGCGCCGTCGAGGTGACGCTGCCGCCCCTGGCCGAGCGGCAGGATTTCGCCGCCATCGCCCGGCATCTCTTGTCCGGCATCGCGCCGGACTGTTCGATCACGCCGATGGCCCTGGACCGGCTGGCCGAACGGCCCTGGCCCGGCAATGTGCGCGAGCTGCGCAACGTGCTGACCCGCCTGACCCTGGGCGAGCTCGATCGCCCGATCGACCGCGATGCCGTCGACGCCCTGCCCAGCGCCGCAGCCTCATCGGCCCGACCCGGCGCTGCCGGCAGTCTTCGCGAGACCACGGGCCAGCGGATCCGCACGGTCCATCGGCAGCTCGACGGCAACATCAGCGAAACGGCACGACGGCTCGGCGTGTCGCGCAACACCATCTACCGGGCCCTCCAGGCGTCGCGGCCGGC
>NZ_JBYRFX010000743.1:0-5020 GCF_057815775.1 Inquilinus sp. | reverse complement strand
AATTTGCCGTCGGCTCCGTTCTGGTTCTGGAAGCCATCGCCGCCGGAGGGGGTGCCGCCGCCGCCGCTTGCGAACACGCCGCCGTCGCCACCGTCGGCTCCGGTGAGGCCGTACCCGCCGCCGCCGCCGGCGGTACCGCTGCTGCTGGTGATGCTGTTGCGGCCATTGCCGCCGCGCGCCGAGCCGTCCTGCACGCTGACACCGCTCACCGCCACATGGGCGTCAGCGCCGACGAACAGCGCGCCGCCAAGTCCGGCCCCGCCGCCGCCGGCACCGGCCCCTTTGCCATCCCCGCCTTTGCCGCCCTGGGCGACGGCATCCTTGATGGCGAGATTGTTGATCGCGACCGTGCCGGACTGCACGAACAGGCCACGATACTGGCTATTGCCGGACAAAACAAAGTTGCCGCCATTGACGGTCACGTTCTTGGTCACGGCCGGCAGATTGCCGCCGAGGGTGATGTTGCCGGTGAAGGTGATGGTGTCGCCATCCCCGGCGCTGCTGATGGCGTTCCTCAGCTGGGCATCGCTGGCAACGTTGAAGTTCGCGGCACGGGCGGGGCTGGCCGGCCACGAGACGCCTACGGCGAGGCCCATGACGAGAAGCACGGCCGGCGCCAGGCGGGCCCGTGTCGTTGCGCGACCGTGACTCTGCGAACCGTTGATCAATTCTGCCCCCACCCAGGTAGACTTTCCCAGACCATCTTTGCGGCAGTGCAGGACGGAGCAGTATCCCTCGCGTTTGGAACGCACCGGATTTCTTTGTCTTTTCCAGGAATATGCGAATATGGCATTTGGAAATCGGCAAGTGTCCCGTCAGCAGGAAACTCGAGTGGCACGAGACATCGATCGGAAGTTTCGTCTCACCGCGGCCGTACTGGGTGCGGCCACGCACAAGGATCTCGCCGCCGCCTTTCGGCGCATCAATCCGGCGACGCCGTTCGATGTCGACCGCGCCTACAAATGGATGCAGGGCCGTGCACAGCCGCGCGAGCAGCAGATCTACGAGGACTGGTCCAAGGTGCTCGGCCTGGATCGGCCCGGCCAATGGATCGCGGATTGTGACGTCGAGGCGTTCCTCGACGAGGTTTGCATCCGCCACGGCCGTGACCGCGAGGATCTGCTGCACCGCCTCGATGTGCCCGCCGGCCGCCGCAACAGATCGGGATCCGTCGAACTGGCCGGCACGTTCGTCTGCTACTCACACGCCTGGTCGCCCTATTTTCCCGGTCGGCTCGTCCGGGGCGAGCTGACCGTCGGTGCCGAATCGAGTCCCAATCGGCTGCCGGTCTCCTATACCGAGGTGCTGCCCACCGGCGCCCTGGCGCTCAAGGGCGCCATGTTCCTCTCCAAGCACGGTCTGCATATCCAGGTCGGCGACGTCACGGGCGATGCGCAAGCCATCACCTTCTGCCTGTTCTCGGCGGCTCCGCCCGCCAGCGTCCTGGGCGGATTGATGCTCGGCACGACCCTGATCAGCCCCGATGCCCAGCCCTCGGTGACGCGCGTCGTCCTGGTGCGGCTGCCCGCTGCAAGCATGCATCTGCGTTCAGTCGATGCCTATCTTCCGCGGCAAGCTTCGGTGGCCGAAGACCTGGCTCAGTTTGGCCTGCACGTCGGCGACGCCACGGCCGTCGACCTGCGTCTTGCCGAATTCTTCAATGGAAGCAGCGACGGCTTCGATCAGATCCCCGTATCGGCATACCGCGCGCTGGTGGACCTTTTCGATCGCGATTGGCTCGTGGGCGCGGTGCGGCCCCCCGGATCGCTGCGCGTGATCGCCGGCGGCGCGTGACTGCGCCGCGCGATTGTCACGCTCGATCCTCGGTCAGGTCCTTCGCAAGGTGATGCGGGGTTGCTGACCGAGAGACATCTGTCATCTGACTCATGAAACTGCAAACTGCTTGCAGCAATATCAATCACTTAGCTGCCACAGATTGACACAACTGCTGCAAACTCGAGGATTTCTGCGGACTTTTGGACTGAACGGAACATCACGTGGTCGGGACAAAGCCCGCAGCCGCCTTCCTCCGCTCGGCGCATAAGGGGCTTTGCCACTTTGCGCATGATGGGGATTCTTGAGAGACCCGGAACGACCATTCCCCTCGTCGACATGAATTCAGCCTCAGGGAAGCTCCCACCGGCCGGCAAACGGCTCGGGGCCGCGTTGCATGAGGAGTACCTCGATCCCTGCCGCAGACAGCGTAAAGATCACGAGGTCGACCGGTGATCGGCCTTCCATTAAGTACATTACCTTGGAGGTGAATATGAGGGGTGTACGTGCTACATCATGCTAGCATCGCAGGCGGGAAGCCGATGGTCGGACGTCCCAGACGCGCGATAGGCGGCCACCGCGTCCATGCCCCGAAACCGGACATCGATCGGATCGGCCGATCCCGCCCTTAGATCATTTTCAGCTCCAGGAATTGGCGTTCTCTGGGAATCCAGGACGCTGCACCCGTACGACGCAGAAGCGCTGGCCAGTCGGCGCCTGCATCACCACCCAGCGATCCAAGCGATTGACCACGTCGGCCCCCAGTTCCTCCAGACGTGCTACTTCGGCAGGGATGTCGTCAGTCTCAATGTCCAGATGGATTCGGCTTTCGTGGTCTACGCGTTGGATCTGCACGATAGGCTCGTTGAGTGGGGTTTCCAGCATGCGATAGTTGCCGCGGCTGCCCGGGTGGTCGTGGTCCACGCAGCGCCCCAACGCTTCGCCCCAGAAGCGTGCGGCCTCGTCCACATCGGATGTCTTGCAGTCGATCAACACGGCACATAGGCGGGAACGGTGCATCTTACTGCCCTTATGTGAACCTGACTGAAGTGCGTCATCGGAGGCATCGCGGCCAGCCTTCCCATAGCGGACGTCGTCCGATCGGGCCGTGTCACGTTGCGGCGACGAGCTGAGTCAGACGATGAACCATCAAGTTCGGGGTAGCGGCTGGAGCCAAACAGGCCGGTCCCGACGGACAAGTTCGATATCCGAGTCCCGGAAGGCGGTGACGAATGTGAACGGGATCTTCCGCTCCGCCAGCGCATCAGCCGCCGCGAAGACCCTGGTTTTCTCATCCAGGGAATTGGGTCGAGCAGCGCCGCATCGAGCTGCTCGGGCTCCGCAAGCGCCACGGCTTCGGGCTGGGTCGCGACCCGAAAGTCCGAAGACCAGTCGCTGTCGGCTGCGGTGCTTACCGAAGGCCGCCATATCCAGCCATTGCGGCGACGCCGCCGAAGCAGAGGGGGCGCCGCGTTCGGAAACTAATCATGCCGCGACCCGGCAACCAACCGGATCGCGGCCGGTCGACACGCAAGCTGTACAGACGGTCGGCTAGACTCGTCCCATGCTGCCCAGGCCGCCGAGCAGCCACAACACCACGAGAATGAGGACGACCACGCCCAGGACTCCGCCGAGGCCGGCCCCACCGTAGCGCCCATGGGCATAGTAACCGCCGCCGCCGCCGAACAGCAGAAGCACGATGATGATGATGACAATTGTGCTCATGGCCTGTTACCTCACTGGATTTTGATCACGGTCCGGGGCCGGGGACTAATTCGCCATTTCTCCGACGCATCTGCGTTGGCGCTGCCTCCGATATCCCAATTATGGTGGGGCGGGCACCATGACGGCAGCATCGGAAAGTACTCAATCCGATCCAGCCTTTTCGGCTAGTGTTGGATCGTATTCTGATCCTGTATTTTGGAAGCGAGTGGCCAGAGCGGGCGTTGCCGCGGACACATTCCGATAGGCGTTTCGATTGACCGAATCAGACCAACGGCTCACCCGCACCCGTCCAGGCGGCGGCCAGCGCCAGGCGGGCCAAGGCCGGAAGAGACTTCGAATCCGTCTTCTTCATGATCGCGGCACGATGGTTCTCGACCGTGCGCTGGCTGATACCGAGATCCGCGGCGATGTTCTTGCTGGGATGTCCGGCGAGGACCAGCGCCATGATCTGGCGCTGGCGCGCGCTCAGCCCCGCGACGTGGTCGGCCGCGGCCTCCCGCCAAGCGACCAGCTTGTTCGCATCGCGCGACTGTTCGAGGGCGCGCTCGACGCCGGCAAGCAGGTCGCTGTGGCCGACCGGCTTCTCGATGAAGTCGGAAGCGCCGGCCTTCATGGCCTGTACCGCCATCGACACGTCGCTGTTGCCGGTGATCATGATGGCCGGCAGCCGGTGGCCGTCGTCTTTCAGCCGCTGCAGCAGTTCGAGCCCGCTCATCCCCGGCAAAACCGCATCGACCAGGAGGCAGGCGGCACGCCCCGGGCGATAGGCATCGAGGAAGGCCTCACAGGACGCATAGTCCTCGACGGTCCGGCCGTCCTCCTCGAGCACGGCACGCATGCCGTCACGGACATGGCTGTCGTCATCGACGACGAAGATGATCGGCTTCTGCAGGAGGCCAGCCACTGCGGCAGGACCGGGCACCTGCTGCGGCGCCGCGGGTGGCTCGGTCGCCAGCAGGCGCTGGATCGCCTGTGTCAGTTCCTTCAGCTTCACGGGCTTGTTGAGCTGCACGCAGTCCTGGCGGGCGATGTCGCGCAAGGTATCGGTCGAGATGTCGCCAGTCAGGATGATGACCGGGACCCGGCGATGCAGCGTCTCACGCAGCCTGGCGGTGACCTGGAGCCCGTCCATGCCGCCCGGCAGGTTGTAGTCGGCCAGGATGAGGTCGGGCCGGATCGTCCCCCGAGCCACCAATTCCAGCGCGGCGACGCCATCCGGTGCCGCTGTCGCACGATGGCCCTCGTCCTTCAGGAAGAGTTCGAGGAGCCCGCGCACCTCGGGATCGTCCTCGACGACCAGGATCGTGCCGGAGCGATGGACATTGTCCGCGATCCCGTCGTCGCTGCAGTGGCGATAGCGGTCGTGCGGCGACCAGGCTTCGCCTTGCGGCAGCCTGACCTCGATGGCAAAGGCGGAGCCCTTGCCCGGCTGGGAGCGGACATGCACCCGATGGCCGAGCAGATGTCCCAGGCGCTGCACGATGGACAGGCCCAGGCCAAGCCCGCGGCTCCGCTCACGCGC
>NZ_JBYRFX010000742.1:0-2138 GCF_057815775.1 Inquilinus sp. | reverse complement strand
GCCGCCAACGTAAAGGCCAAGCAGGCCGCCGACGCCGCCCGCAAGGCCGGGCTGACCACGGCGTTCCTGACCTTCCTGGCGCTGCTGATCGGGGCGTTCATCGCCGCGGTCAGCGCCGCGCTGGGCGGCCATCTGCGCGACGACTGATCGAGGCAGCACCCCTCGCGATACGGAAAGCCCCGGCCTCGGCCGGGGCTTTTCTTTGCGCTACCGCCGGGGATCCAGCAGGTCGCGCAGCCCGTCGCCGAACAGGTTGAAGCCCAGCACCGAGAAGGTGATGGCCAGGCCCGGGAACAGCGACAGCCAGATGTTCACGCCCAGGAAGTTGCGGCCGTCGCTCATCATCGCGCCCCATTCCGGCGTCGGCGGCTGGGCGCCAAGGCCGAGGAAGCTCAAGCTGGCAGCGGTCAGCACCACCGTGCCGGCGGTCAGCGTCGCCTGGACGATGATCGGCCCCAGCGCGTTGCGCAGGATGTGCTGGAACAGGATGCGCCACAGCCCGGCGCCCAGGGCCCGCGCCGCCTCGGTGTACTCCACCTGCTTCAGCGACAGCGCCAGGTTGCGGGCCAGCCGGCCATAGACCGGAATCGAGAAGATGGCGATGCCGATCATCAGGTTGACCAGGCTGGTGCCCAGGATGCTGACGATCAGGATCGACAGCACGATGCCGGGGAAGGCGAACAGGATGTCCATGAACCAGATGATGATCTGGTCGACCCTGCCGCCGGAATAGCCGGCCAGCAGGCCGAGCGGAATGCCGACCACCAGGGCGATGCCGACGCCCAGCACGATCTCCAGCAGCGACAGCCGGGCGCCATAGATGATGCGCGAGAACAGGTCGCGGCCATATTGGTCGGTGCCGAACAGATGCTCGGCCGAAGGCGGCCGCAGCGCCGCGGTCAGGGCCTGCTGCACCGGGTCGTGCGTGGCCAGCAGCGGCGCCAGCAGGCCGGCCAGCACCAGCAGCAGCACCATGGTGCCGCCGATGGTCAGGTTCTTGTGCCGGCGCAGGATGCGGCCCAGGCGTTTGGCCCGGGACGGGCCGGCCGGAAGGTCGTCGCTGTCGGCGATCGTGGTCACGGGCCTGCTGTCCTAGTCGAAACGGATGCGGGGATTGATGGCGGCGATCACAAGGTCGGCCAGGAAGTTCACCACCACCACCGACACCACGGTCAGCAGCGTCACGCCCTGGATGATCGGATAGTCGCGATAGCGCACGGCATCGACCAGCAGCCGGCCGATCCCCGGCCAGTTGAACACGGATTCGGTGACCACGGCACCGCCCAGCAACCCGCCGAAATTCAGCCCGACGATGGTGACGATCGGGATCAGCGCGTTGCGCAGCGCGTGCTTGCGGTAGATCACGGCACTGCCCAGCCCCTTGGCGCGGGCGGTGCGGATATAGTCCTGGCCGATCACCTCCAACATGCTCGACCGCGTCATCCGCGCGATCAGCGCCGCCGGCAGCAGGCCGAGCGCGATCGACGGCATGACATAGTTCTGCCAGCTGCCGGCCCCCAGCAGCGGCAGCCAGCGCAGCTGCACCGAGAACAGGTTCATCATCATCAGCGCCAGCCAGAAATTGGCGACCGAGGCGCCGCCGATCGCGGCGATCATCACCGCCTGGTCGGGCCAGGCGTTGCGGTAGATGGCGGCCAGCATCCCGGCCAGCACGCCCGCGATGATGGCGATGGCGTAGCTGACCACGGCCAGCGACACGGTGTAGGGGAAGCGCTCGCCGATTTCCTCGATCACAGGCTTCTTCGACTTGATCGATTCGCCGAAGTCGCCCTGGGCCGCGTTGCTCAGGAACAGGCCGTATTGCAGCAGGAACGGCTGGTCGAGGCCGAGGCGGGTGCGCATGCCGTCGACCGCATCCTGGGTCGCCTGCGGCCCGGCCATGATTCGCGCCGGGTCGCCCGGCAGCATCCGCACCGCGCCGAAGATCAGGAAGGAAACGCCGATCAAGATCAGCGGCAGGCCGGCCAGCTTGCGGGTCAGGTAGGCCTTCATGCGGCGAGGGTCCCGAGGGCTGCGCGTTGCCTCTCCCGCGGGACAGTATCTTCTCGGAACTCGCTCGTCTGTTCGGACCTCTGCTTTCCACTCTCCCCCTCCCCTTGCGGGAGGGGGTAGGGGGA
>NZ_JBYRFX010000741.1:0-2267 GCF_057815775.1 Inquilinus sp. | reverse complement strand
CCCGTGCTTGCACCGCAGTCACCGTTGGCCCTCCTTGCGGCATCGACGCATGCCGCCGCGGCCCTGGGGACGGCAGCCTATCTGGCGCCGCTGGCGGCCTCGGCCGCGAGTGACCTGTCCCTCAAGGCCTTCGTCTATGTTCAGGCGACCTATCCGACCATCGGGCGCGTCGCGCTCGTATTGATGGGCGCCAGTCCGGCCGCGTCGAAGACGGCGGAGGTTGCCGAATCCGCCGTCAGCAGCGCGGTCGTCGAGACGAGCGCGGTCGTCGAGACAGAAGCGCAACCGTGCGCGATGGGATTGGAGGAGGGGTTGGATAGTTTCGCCAAGGCGCGAGGGGCAACGACCTGGAAAAACCTCGCCGATGTGATGGACTGGAAGTCGGGCGTGATCGACAAGCTGGCTAACCTGAGCACCAAGATCCATTTCAACCTTGATGGCGTCGATGTCTGGCGCGGTGTCCAGCGTGCGGCGATGGGGTCGGGAGGGGCCACCGACTGGGAGCTGCTGTTGATTCGACAGAGTCCGTGGTGGTGGGGCCGTATCCAATTCTGGCAGAATGGAGTTCCCGTCCCCAACCCCTTTGTCAGGTAGGATCAGGAACGTGTCGGAATTGATGACGGGCCGTGAGTTCCAGCTTTGGGAATATCACGTAAGCCATGGCTCGCTTCTCATTCGGAGCCCCGCCGGGCCGCGATTTGGGACGAGCATCGACATCATCTGTGTCGGGGTCGAGTATCTTGCCGCGCCTCGTCACTTCGGAGAGATCACCGTCTCCGAACCGAGCGAGGCCGAGATCGGAAACCTGGAGAAAATCCTCGGCAAGAACCTTCTCCCTTCGCGGGTATGGGCCCTTCAAGGTTCACGCCAGCGTTCCCTCTTGGTCGCGGTCTCCCTGAAGATTCAGGAACATCGCGGGGACATTTTCGACAGCCCATTTCCCCGGTGAGCCGGCGATCCGGTGATCGCACGGGGCCGGAATGTCCCGGGCTTTGCGTTCATCCTCGCCGGGTGGCGACGCTGTCCTGGAATTCGCAGATCAGGCTCCGCAATCCCGGCTCTTCCACCAGCAACAGCGCTGCGTCCGGATCGAGCCACCGGATCTCACGTTCGCTCTGTTCTGGCCATGTCCGGCGCTGGCGTTCGACCTCCAGGGGAAAGACGTGCACCTCGCAGGGCACGCTCACGCTGTCCGCGTCCAGCCACTTGTCGTAGACGAAGCTGCCGATCGACCTGGCCGTCACCGTGCCGCGGACGCCGGCCTCCTCATAGGCCTCCCGCGCCGCCGATTTCGCCGGTGTCTTGTGCTTGATCGCCCAGCCTTTCGGAATGATCCAGCGCCGGGTCCGCCGGCTGGTGACGAGCAGGATCTCGAGCGACCCATCCTGCCGGAACCGGTAGGGGAGCGCGCCGAATTGGAGGCGGGTCGCCTGCTGTCGTGCTGTCATGACCCCGGATGCCTTGCCCCTGCTGTCATGGTCCCTTCCGACAAATAGATCCCCATAAAATCGGTCGACATCAAATCATCCCCTTTATGCATCGCGTGTCTGGCGAAATTGCGGCGCCATCGGCATCGATCAGATCCTGACCGAACGTCGCCAGACCAGGTCGGACGGCAACTCAATTCTGATCGGGGCCGGGCTGTCGTCGCGGCTTTTCGACGCCAACGCCACGACATGGCCGGCAATGTCTTCGACCGGATGGTCGAAGGTGGTCAGCTGATAGGACAGCCAGCCGGCCTGCTTGATGTTGTCGAAGCCGATGACCGACAGGTCTTCCGGCACCCGCAGCCCGAATTCGTGCCGCGCCGCATCGATCAGGCCGAAGGCGGTGACGTCGTTGACGCAGAACACGGCGTCAGGCCGTGCCGTTCCCGTGAACAGCTGGTGCGCGGCGGTGATGCCGTTGTCGTAGCTGGTCATCTGGCCGCGTCGGACAATTTGCGGCTCGATCCCCACCGCCCGCGCCGCTGCCACGAACGTGTCGGCTCGGGCCGACAGGCTGGGCGTGCCGAGTTCGGTGGTGACAACGGCCGGCCGGCGGCAGCCGGCGCGCAGGAACAGGGCCAGCGCCGTCCGGGCCGCACCGGCATTGTCGAGCTGGATGTTGTCGGGCCCGACGATCCGGTCGTCGCGGCTGATCAGGATCAGCCTTTGGCCGTTTTCGAGGCATTCGCGCACGATCGACTGGGGCGGCGTGCCGGACATCACCACCGTCGCATCGGCGCGATAGTTCAGCGCCCGGCGCAGGGTGGCGGCGATGTCGTC
>NZ_JBYRFX010000740.1:0-16824 GCF_057815775.1 Inquilinus sp. | reverse complement strand
CGAAGCCGGCCAGCGCCGGCACCAGGAAGCGGCTGAAGGTGAATTCGGTCGACCCCAGCGTGTCGACCGGCCGGGTGTAGATGCCCTGGGCCCGCAGCTCCGGCAGCTTCAGCGGCGTCACCTCGACCGGCTTCGACGCGTGCTGCTGCACCGAATAGCGGCACACCTGCCAGGCGATGTCCTCACGCGCATCGTACCCGACATAGAGGCGCAGCGCTTCGCTCATAATGATCCCCTCAACCGATTTCTTTCTCATCCAGCCACCTTCTTCGGCACTAAAGAAATATTATTGTGGTCATAGCGCATCCTCGAGAAGTTATTTGCTCCGCACTAAGTTCACGGTTGAATTTTGCGTATCTTTCGATCAAAGCGTCTTGAAGATCGGACTTGTTTTTGATCGTCGCAATTGAATGATCAAAATATTCCGACGGAACGCTATCGATCGGCACCTCTTGTCGCACATCTACGCAGAGGCCGACACGAGCCTCCCTCTGATCGAGAACGGGTAACACCTCGACATCTTCGTCCTTGAATCCCGGACTCGCGATCGCAATAATTAGATATCTCTTGCCAATCTCGTTCGTAACCCGACCGAGATTGAAGGTAATGAGCTTCTCCTTCAGCCCCAGGGATTGCTCGAAATCGGATCGCCGGAGCCTGATTAAACCGTCCGCATTGAAGCGGGCGAGCAACTCAGCGATGGGTATGATGGTCTCGCCCGATGCGGATATGATACCGGTGTGACTGCTCATGTCGCCGACATGAGCTCTTTGAAAGAGAGCCAACTTCCCAGCCGGCGCAAACTCGTGATGATAATCTTCGGCCACCAACTTCTCCTTTAAGTCTGATCGAATTCAACGATTTCGTTTAATGCGATAGCTGCAGATTCCCGGCACTTGGTCAGGGATCCGAGGACACTTCAGCGCAGCCCTATTTGGTGGAGGCATTCGACCGGCGAGGACAACTATCGATGCGAAATCAGCACATTCGCGACAGCCTGCGCGGCGATTCCCTCCCGACGTCCGGTAAAGCCGAGCTGTTCGGTGGTTGTCGCCTTGACACTCACCCGCTCGGGATCGATATCCAGGATGGCTGCGATCCGCTCAATCATGGCAGACCGGTGCGGACCGATTTTCGGCCGCTCACAGATCAGCGTCACATCAACGTTGAGGATCGCCCCTCGAACTCGCACGAGCTTCGCCGCATGTTCAAGGAAAGCGGCCGATGCAGCACCCCGCCACCGTTCATCGGAGGGAGGAAAGTGTTGCCCGATGTCGCCGGCGGAAATCGCTCCCAGCAGAGCGTCGGTCAGTGCATGAAGCCCGACATCAGCATCGGAGTGGCCTTCAAGCCTGTGGTCGTGCGGGATGGTTACGCCGCACAGGACGATCGCTTCACCGGGGATGAGGCGATGCACGTCAAAGCCCGACCCCACGCGGATATCGGGTCCGGGAATCTCGATAGCCATCTTCAGCTTCCGTTACAGCCTTTCAATGACCATCGCTAATAGCGGCTCTAAACCCAACTTCATCATGCCATTCCCAAATACCAGCATGCACAATGTGGTGAGCAAAATTGCCGAACGAATTAATAATGAGATTTCTACATAATTTATGTTGATATGGTGATATTATATATTGTAACTATTTGATGAATTCCAATTTTTCAGTCATGAAATGCATATTTTTTGCGCTGTGCGGCAAATTATACTAATTCCCGCACCCATCAGATGCCAGATCGAAGCTCGGCCGGCGCCCAGGTGATCACGGCATCGCCAGAGGCCTCTCCGATCGCGCCCTCGCCCACCGATGCTACCGATGAGAAGCCGGCGCCCCACAGCGCTGCTCCTTGCGTGCATCGAGATCACAAAGGCTTCACCGTCGACGTGAACACATAACCAAGTCCACGTTCGGTACGAATTAGTACGGGCGCATCCACGCCGACCTCCAACTTGCGGCGCAACCGGAGCACTTGCACATACACGGCCCCTGGAGAGATATCTTCGTGCAGACGCGTGGCCTGTATCAGATACCGGCATGAGAGTACGCGCTGCGGGGCGTCGAGGAACGCAACGAGCAGCGTGTAGTCGCTATTCGACAGTGGCACGACGGTGCCATCTGTATGTGTCAGGCGACGGGAATGTCGACCGAGACGCCAAGCCCCGAACTGATATCCTTTCCGGCCCCGCGCGCATGGTGGCGTTGGCTGAATGACGCGACGCCGGCGCAAAACGGCCTGGCTTCGGGCCAAAAGTTCGCGCAGGCCATAGGGTTTTGTAATGTAATCATCCGCACCGAGTTCTAACGCAACCACCCGCTCTGTCTCATCAGCGGTACTTCCAGTGGCGATGATTGCCGGGCTCTGCACGTGTGACCGCAGATTGAGCAGGAGCTCAGTCCCGCCATATCGGGCCGACTGTAGATCAATTATCACCAAATCTGTATGCGTCTCGTTTAAGCAAGAGGCCAGATTGTCATCCTTGACGATCTCGACCGATTCAATTCCACGACTGATAAAATAGTTTGTGATTGAGATACGGAGAAAATCATCTCCATCGATTATCAAAACCCTACTCATGAAACATAATCCATAGTCCGAATGGCAAACCAACAATGAGGACCAGGCGCTGAATCATGATGAGCGGACCCCTTTTGCAGCAGATGATGCGCGATTTTTGAGTGGACAGTCACCTTCAGGCACAGCAGGTTCAGGCAAGACTGAAGCGAACGGGTAGAGACTTCAGGCCATTGACGAACCAGGACTGCAACAGCCGCGCTTTGCCAGCGGGTTCGATTGAAGCGAGGCGAGGGAGCAATTCCTCGAACAGGATGCGCATCTGCAGCTTCGCGAGATGCTGGCCAAGGCACATATGGGGGCCATAGCCGAAGGAGAGGTGCCGATTGGGACTGCGATCCATTCGGAACAGGTCGGGGGCTGCAAAGACAGCTTCGTCGCGGTTGCCCGAGGCATAGCACAGCATCAGCCAGTCGCCTCGGGCGACGGCATGGCCACCGAGTTCGACATCTATGGCCGCCGAACGCATGAACGTCTTAGCAGGCGTCGTCCAACGCAACGCTTCGTTGACCAGATCGGGAATCAGCGACGCATCTGCCTTCAACCGGGCAAGTTCGCCGGGACTCTCAGCAAGGGCTTGAAGGGCTCCCGCGATCGCGAACGAAACCGTGTGGTGCCCCGCCGTCGCGAAGATCGTATAATAACTCGCTGCTTCCAGATCGGGAATCGGCCCGCCGTCGATCTGTGCGTTGGCGATCACAGTCGCCAAGTCATCGCGAGAACAAGCCCGGCGGTCCGCGCAAACAGCGCGGAAGTACCGGGCGAAATCCGCGATCACGGCAGGCAAAGCCCCCAGCGGGTATTGCTTCGCCTCAAGTGGGTCGACTGGCCGCGCGGCTTCCGGGTCCTGGGCGCCGAACATCTGCTTGGTCAAGCGCAGTATCTGCGGCTTGTCGACCTCGGGCAGGCCCAGGATTCGCATGATGATACCTAGCGGATAGGCCTCCACCAGGTCGGTTACGAAATCACCGCGCCCGCCATGCATCACGAGGGAATGAACTGCGGCACGTGCGACCTCGCGGATCTGTCCTTCGACATTCCGCATATTGGCGGGCTTGAACCAAGCCTGGGTGAGCGCCCGATATTTCATATGATCTGGAGGGTCCATCTCGATCAGCGAACGGATCAGATGCGGACTGCCGCCGTTCATGCGCCGCACGCCAGTGTTGAAGGCGCGGCCGCTCAGCGCCGTAGGGAGATCGCCGCTCCGGAAGATCTCGTTGTTGGAACTGACGGCGAGGATATCCACATGTCGCGTCACGACCCAGAACGGGTCGAAGCCGTCGGGTTCAGCCACGCCGAGCGGAATGTGGGCCCGCAGCCATCGATAGTGGCGATGGATGCGCCCGTCGGCATAAGCGGAGGGATCGACGAGTTCAGCGGCGATCGCCGGCGGGACGCGCGGGGAGGAAGTTCCCAATCCCATGATGGCTATCGCACCGGAGATAGCGCGGCGGAGTATTGCAGCAGCGTCAAATGGCGGGCATAGGACGCGTTCGCCATTGTCTCGAATTGCTGCAGCCACAGCAGCTCGTTGTCCGTTAGCCTGGCACCCGCCTTCAGCGCTTCCCGGAAATGAGTTGCACTCTGGTGCATGAGATCGATCGTCGGCATGAACCCTTCGATCTCATTCATTTCGCATATGGTGAATCCGTACTTCTCCAAAAGAAGTTGATACGATATTCGTGACTCAAGCGGAAAATGCATAGCCCATGCTTTGCATGTTGCTGATATCGTTTTATTTTGATCGATTTCTTCTTTTGCGATCAAATCTTGAGCAACAATTCTCCCATCATTGGTTAGAATCCTAGCACACTCTTCGATAAAAAACTCTCTATTGCTATAATGACAAGCGCTCTCTATGTTTACGATAACATTTGCATAATTATCTCTTACCGGCAATAATTTCGAACAATCACCATACTCAAACTCGACGAGGTGGTTGAGATTTTCCTTGCGTGCTTTGGCTCGGGCAATATCAATTTGATGCTGAGATATGTTAATTCCCAAAACCCTGCAGCCATATTTCTTTGCGAGATATATGGCCGTCCCACCGACACCGCAGCCGGCATCGACGACGACGTCGGTCGAGCGGATTTGGGCGGGGGCCGTGATGAGTTCCGTCATCCTCCGAATGCCGCGCCGTAGAACATCGTGATCGCCGGCAGCATACCGCTCGATGTCGGGGCTCTCATCATGGTCGAAGATTCCAAAATGGATATCTTCGCTGTCCCACCTTCTCAGATAGAATTCATCCGTCCTGTCTTTGTAATATTCGATGACACTGCGTTCGTGATCAGAAATTATTGGGTCCATATTGCCATCTCTATTGCGGGGTTGCGGCGCCCGAAGCGCCGTTCCTATATCCGGTCGACAGGTCGGATGGCGGCGGCGATGACGCCGGCGAGGGCGCAACGGAGGGTTCCGCGAGCGGACGCTTCTTGCAGGGATCTGAGCCACCGCACCGCCTCTCTTGCATCGACCCTGCCTGCCTTGACGGCGCGGGACGCCAGGGCCTCCAGGCCGAACAGCGCCGCTGCCGTGGCATAATCCTGAAGATCCAGCATCGATGCATGGTGACCGGTCGGTTCCAATCCGGCCCTAGCCAGAAGCTGCGGCAGGGCAGATCCGATCTGCGTGCTCGGCGCCACTTGCTCGGCCCCGGCCGCCAGAATGGCAGCCGTCAATTCCGGGTCACCGCCGGAGATGTCGAGACTGCTCCAGTCGGGCTCCGTGACGACCATTCGCCCGCCGGGAGCGGTCACCCGGGCAGCTTCCCGCACGGCCCGTTCGGGATCCGGCAAGAAATGCAACACCCGGTCGATCCGGGTGCAGTCGAAGCTGTGATTGGCGAAGGGCAGATCGTGGATATCGGCGCGCCGGAACGTGACCCGCAGCCCCAATGATGCCGCTCGATTTTCGGCGATCGATACAAGAGCCTGGCTGAGATCGACGCCGACCACCCATCCCCCAGCCCGGACACGACGCGCAAGTGCCACTGCGTCGGCCCCGGTGCCGCAGCCGATGTCCAGCACCCGGTCACCATCGCCAACCCGAAGCAGGTCGTGGCTGAAGCGCTTCCAGTGTGAGACCGAGGGCAAAGACAGGGCCAGATCCAGAAACGAGGCGCAGGCGGCAGGATCGGTCGCGTCGACATCGTCGAATTGCGGCGCCAGCATCGGTCTATCTCCCTTTGTCAGGCATCTGTGGCGGCTGCGCCAGGCGCCGGATGTCCCCGACGAGGCCGACCAGGAAAACCAGGAGGAGGCCGAAGGTGATCAGCCACGCCAAGATGGCCGGCCACCAGCCCGGCGCGGCCCGGAACAAGCCGCTGAAAAAGGCGTGGTTGAACCACGCGTTCATCGTCAGGAGAAACCCCATGTAGATCAGCGATCCGACGGCATAGACGGATGCGACTCTGTCCCGGCCGAGGTCGCACCATGGGATGGGGCGCCGACGCAGGGCACCGAAGAGATGGCCCAAGGATTGCCGGCGCAGGTTTGGCCGATCGAGAAGGTCGGCGAGTGCGTAATACCCGTCGTATTCGAGCAAGGGCGACATATTGCTCAGAACGACGAGGTACAGGGCCGCTGCCATTGCAAAGGCCATCGCAGAGATCGGCGGGGCGGCAACCACCGCCACGACCATGCAGACACCGGCGATGATGAGATCCGAGATAGCCCCGGCGAGGCTCACCAGGATCCGCTCGCGCCGGCCGGCCAACCACATATCGGAAGTGTCGACGAAGAAGAACGGACCAATCCAGAACCACCCGAAACCGACGCCGATCACCTCGCGTCCAAAATGCTTGGTCGCCATGGCGTGAGCCGTTTCATGCAGCAGCGTGCAGCCATAGAAGAACACGGGCAGAAACCACAGCCACCGGCCCGACAGGGTCGCGAACGGATCGGGCTGAGACCGCCACATCGTCACGAAGGCCGCGAAGCCGAACGCCATGAGGACGAGAAGCAGCGCCCGCACCGGTCGGGTGAAGACGAGGAACCCGACATGGCGATAGAACCAGGACAGCAGCGCGTCGGCCCGCGCGAACGTCACACGCCATGTCAGGAGGCGGCGGCACGCTGCGGCGACGCCACGCTCATTGGCGTCGCGCGGTGGCACCGCGATTTCCACGCCCTCCACCAGCCCGTCCGTCGCCAGCCGCCGGACGGCGGCGACAACCTTCGCGGTGTCCGGCGGCCCGCCCCTCGCAGCAATGTGCTCTGCGATCGAAGCGACGGTGCGCCGGCCGTCGCACAGTGACCAGATCCAGGCACTGCCGGCCGAGAGCCGATGGTAGCGGCCGCGCCCGCGGTTCTTGAGAATTGGGCTCTGGCGGGCGCCATCGCGGCGCCAATGCAACTCCGTGCCCGGAGCCCGAGACGGCGACGCGGCGAGTAGCGCTTCATCCGTGGTTGGGATCACGCCGCCTCCTGGCCGAGCAGGAGCGGAAGGATCGTGGCCGGTTCGTCGAAGCCCTGGACGAACCGATCAGCCACGGCCTGATCTGCCGTCGCCCGCTGCAGCAGGTTCACGACGTGCAACGATGGCGGCAGCAGGCTCAAATTGGTCCAGGCGGTTGCCGCTCGCACGCGGCTCCAGGCCGCGGCGGCCAACTCGTCCAGCCAGGTCTCCTCGAAGGGCCGGGGACCGTGGCGCAGGATCGCCTGGAGAGCGAGAGCCGCCATCCCGGCCGCATTGTTCGCGCCCTGGCCCACGAGAGGGTCGTTGAGGACCACGGCGTCGCCAAGGCCGAGAACGCGGCGACCGGAGGGCAGGCGGCCGACCGCATGGCGGACGGCGGGGGTGATGCGTCCGGCCAGCCCGGCCTTGCTGTCCGTGGCCTGCGCCGTTGCCAAGCGTTCGGCTTCCCGGGGCAGCACGCGGGCCAGCGCCGAGAGCATGCACGCCCATTGTTCGTCGGCGGCGATGTCGGAACGGCCCGTGTCGAGCGCGCCGCCGATCAAGGCCTCGAAAAGAAGGATCTCGCACGGCCCCCCGCGGGTGAGGGCCGGGAAGCGCATGACTCCGCCCGCCGGCATCCCTGTCGACGTGATGCAGGCCGGGCCATCCGGCGCATCGCCGCCTCGCAGATAGACCATTGACAGGGCCCGCATCGGCTGCGTGAAGGGCGACCACCGCGAATTCAGCGGAAACAATCCAGAAAGCGGCCCTTTGCCAGCCGTCACGATGACGAGTTCGCTGTCCTTGGCGCAGCGCTCGAGTAGGTCGATGTCGGCGGTGTGAATCTCGAGCGTGCCGCCGAGCGCCTCGAACAGGCCCAGCCACGCCGGGATCTTCAGGCGTTGGTCGACCGAGATGGCAGGGGTCCGGAGACGACCCAGGAACGAAACGCCCGGCACAGCGGCTCCGGGCGTCTGCAGCGCCTCGATACGGATGCCCTCGATCCGGGGAGCCTTGGCGGACCAAAGATCGAGGCCAAGCGCCCGCTCCTCGCCCAAGGCCGTCGCGAACATGCACTGGCTCGACATCACCCGCCCGTCGGCGATGGCTGTGGCGGATCTGTCCTGCACCAGTCGCACGGCATGCCCGGCCTGGCGGAGCCCGATGGCCAGCATCAGCCCCGCCTGCCCGCCCCCGACGATCGTGATCGTACGGCGGCTTCCTGGGGCGTGATCGCCGTCACGGGCCGCCATCATCGCGCGGCCACGACGGATGCCGAAAGCGCAAGGTCGCGCAGCAGCCCGCCGGCTTGCTGGCCAGGCTGCACCAGGTCGAGCCTATCCAGGGCCAGCCGGCACTGCCGTTCGATCCGGGCGACGACCTCCCGCATGACGCCGGATTCGCGCAGCCGATCGCAAACCTGGTGCTGGACGCCCCGATGTTGGCCCGCGCTCGCCAGCAGTCGTTCCATCTCGGCCACATGTTGCTGGTTCTCTCGCTCGAGATAGAGGATGAGCGGAAGGGTCAGCACCCGGGACGCGAGATCGCGGCTGGGACTCTGGCCGAAGAGATCCACGAGATCGGATCGAAGTTGGCGGGCGATCCCGAGAGCGCGCCCGAAATCGCCATAGGCCTCGACCTGCGCCGGCGTACCGCCTGCCAGCGTCGCCGCCATGGCGGTGAACAGCGCCCGCCGCTCGCCAGTCTTCATCGTGACGGCGAATTCGACCGTTCCGCTGGACGCGGCGCGCACGCTGGAGACTGCGATGTCCTCCAACTGGCCGGCCCCGATCCTGGCAAGTCCGTCGGCAAGCATACGGGCAAGGCCGGCGATCATCGACGCATCGTGAGGCAAAGCCAGCAGGATCTGGTTGGGAAGATGGGAGATCAAGGAGACGGCACCGAGCAACAACGCTCCTCGCGGCAGTTCGGCGAGCGGACCGTCGATCTCCAGATCCATGATGTGGTCGAGGGTGTAGATCCCGGCATCGAGCAGCGTCAGAGCGGCGGCAAGCTGGTAGATGGCGTTGTCGGGGGCGCCGTGGATGCCGGAATGGACCAGAAGGGGAAGCTGCAGGGCCATGCGGCACACGCCGCCGCCAATGCCACCGCGATCGAGCGTGCTCGCCAGAATCGTCTTGAGCAGACCAACCTGTGACGGTGTCCGGGAGAAACGGTCGATCCCGGCGAAGGCTTCGGTTTCGGCGCGCCTGGCATGATCGGCGAGCCAGGCCTGATCATCTGCGGATGCGATCTCCAACATTCTGCTATGATCCCCTGTCGCCGATTGGTGATGGCTCGGCATCCCGAGGCAGGCATGAACGCGTCATCCACCCATCTCCGCTAGGCCGCGCGGGCGGAAGTGCGCAGAACCAGGCTGTCGTGGCCCCGCACCAGCCCGTGCTGCCGCGCTCTCGGCGCCGTGACATCGGCGACGACACGGGAAAGACAGGGCGCGAAGGCGTTCAGGAATGCGGCCAGCTGGATCTTTGCAACCGCGACGCCGATGCACGCATGCGGCCCGATCCCGAACGAAAGTGGGCGCCCCCTGCTTCGGGCGATGTCCAGTCGATCCGGATGATCAAACACCGTCTCGTCGCGATTGGCAGAACCGATCAGCAGCGCCAGCAACTCGCCCCGGCCAATCCGGTGCTCGCCGACCATCGTGTCCTCAAGGGCGTGACGGAAGACGATCTGCCCGGCCGTGTCGTAGCGGATCAACTCGTCAACCGCGCGTGGCGTCAGCGCCGGATCGACCGCCAACTGCCTGGAAACCTCGGGATGCGTGGCCAGGGCCGCGGCAGCATTCCCGAGCATCGCCCTCGACGTGTCGTAGCCCGTCACGAGCAGCACCAGAAGATCGGCGACGATTTCGCGCCGCTCGTCCGGCGGGGAGGACCGGAACCGGTCGCTGAATGGAGTAAAATCGGCACCGGGTGCGAAATCGACCAGGCGCCGGTCTAGCCAACTGCAAAGGCTCTCGAACTCCGCGATACCGGCGGACAAGGTCTCGGTCGCCCCCGGAGCGGCCGCGAGCAGCCCCGCCATCGCACGGGAGCGGGCGATGAGAGCGAGGATCTCGGGCTCCGGCAATCCAAGCAATTCCATGAGCATGCGCACAGGCAGGATAGCGGCGACCGCCGGAATGACATCAAAAGCGCCGCCGCTGCCGATCTGCCGCGAAAGTTCCTGCGCCTGCACTTCGACTGCCGTGCGTATCCGTCCGATCCGGTTGAAGGAAAAAAGGTCCGACAGAACCCGACGGGCGTGGCGATGCGCGACGCCACTGCGAAACATCAGCAGATTGTAGAACCCGGTCGCATCGAGCCGAGCCTGTACCGCGGGCCCTGCGGCCGGGAATGCCTGCGGACCGACGAAGGCAAAGACAGGGTCAGCAATGATCTCGGCCACCTCGCGATGCCGCGTCACCAGGATGACGCCACTTACATCCCGAAGCACGCCGCCCGACCGCCGAAGATCGGCATAGCGCGCATAGACATCGTCCATCCGGTCGCCCAGGAGCTCCAACAGGACGGGATCAGCGAGCTGGATTGGAATCTTCATTGCGGTGGATTTCATTAGTTCTTGGCCATGAACAGACATCTCGGACAACGCCACTCTTCAAGACCGCTTTAAACGCCGAGAGCATTCGACGACCTGCCAGCCAGGCCCGGCAGAGGCAGCATGCCTCGCTCACAGCGAGGCATGCCTTGGCAACAACGAGCTCAGCAGTACGCGTAGCCGCCCGAACCGCCGGACTCCTTGGAAATACGGGCCTCAAGCTCTTCATTGGAGAGCTCGTCGAAGGCGACGACCTGGGCCGCAGCCTCGGCCTGTCCGGTCACGGTCTCTGCCATCTCGTTTTCGATCACAGTCTTCGTTTGAGCGTTCATAGCTTTTCTCCGTTTTCTCAAGTCACAACAAGAAGAGAGATAATACTTATCAAGTAAAATTATCTCCCTCTAAATTGATACAAAATAAACTATTCGTAAGTCAATAATCTTAATTGAGAACAAATTGAGATCTTCGCAAGTTTTAATGAAATTGAAACATGTTTTAATTTTCAAAAATTCATGCTTGTAATTCAATTGTCATAATATTTCTCGAGAGAATTGCTTTTGTTGATCTCCCGCAATTCCCGATTCTTACTGCAGAGACCTGCTGATCACTTTCGATGAGACCGGGAGCCACGATCGGAGCGAAAACCCATCGCCGGCCGCGCACTAGGTCATGGGCACCGGGGAAGCCGCGAAACGGATTGCGCCTTCGATACCGTTGGCAAGACGGCAGTTCCGGCTTGGGAGACCGAAGCCGTCCTCGTCGATCCGCCGCATGGGGGTCCTGACGACGATTTCCGACGACCGGCCAACTGGCTGGTGGATGGAAAACGATTACATCAGGGCCTAAAGAACAACCACGGCGGGACGGTGAGGAGCACTGCATTCTGGTATTGCTCACTCGGCCAGGAACGCCGCGGCGACCCGGGCGCCCCCCAAGCCGCCCGCGAGCGCAGTCGAGGTCACGACCCGGATCACTGAATCAATCTGGTGCCGGATGATCTGCTTCTTGCGCGATCGATCGCCTTCGACATCGTTGGCCCACTCGATGAACAACTTCGAGATGTTGTCCTTGAACATCGGCTGGCTGTGCCGCCCCTGGACGAACAATCGGATCTCTTCTTCTATCCTGGTCTTGTTGTACGGCAGCAGATTCGCCAGATGACGGCTTTCCTCACCGTGATAGTGCAGATGGCCGAGGCTCAGATCGTCGTCGCGTGACGTGAGCAGCTTCGCCACCTCGGCGAAGGCGGCATCGGTCCTGGCCTTCAGATCGTTCGCCCTCTGTTCGAACGAGCCCCAGTCGCTTGTCACCCCGCTATAGGCAATGGGGGTCTTGGCCTGCGCGGCGATCTTGTCGTCCGGCGTGCCGCTGGGCTTGATCAGGATCTCGCCATAGAGCTGGTTCGCATTCGGCGACCAGTTGAAATCTGCCCAGTACCGGCCCTTCGGCCCCGTCACTTCGATAATATAGGAGGTGGTGCCGTGGCGCGGGGACCCGCTCAGGCCGAGATCCGTGACCTCCCGGATCTTCGCGTACTTCCACTCCGCCGTGGCGACCGCCTTGTTGGGGTCGAAGCGCGACTCCACAGCCTCGTAGTGCGCCGGTATGGCCGGAATCACCGGGGATCCCACGCCGACCGATCGTGCGTCGGGATCGACGATCGAGAACACCGGCGGCACGCGGTCGGCTTGCATGCGCGGCACGATTTCGGCCGCCTCGATGGCCTTGCCCATGGCCGCTGCGGTCACAACATTCGGCTTGGCACCATCCAGCGCCGCGGTCGCGGCCGCCGCAGCCAGGATCTGCCGATTTGGGTCGGCCCCTGCACCTCCGGTCACGACCTGGACGATCGCAGCCTGGGCCGCCTTGCCCCCGGCATCATCCAGCCTACCGGCGGCATCGTGATACTGCGCCATCAGCCGCCCGGCCACTTCGGCATCATCCTCGTTCGCGCCGGCGAGGGCGGCGAGATGAGCGGCTGCGGCCGCACGCTCGGCCCTGACCTCATCTCTGCTCGTCCGCATCGCCCAGGACGCGGCCTTCGCTGCGGCGAGCGCGGCAGACTGCCGGCCGGGGGCGGCAGCATCGGCCGCCAACAAGGCCTTTACGGCCGCCGCATGCCGCGAGGCCCGATCGTCGGATATACTTTCAACCTCGGCCCCGGCGGCCTGCGCTAGGGCCCTCTGTTCGGCAAATCTCTCGAGCATGGCGTCCCGTTTGGCCAGCTCGTATCTCAATTCCCGTTGGGTAGCCTGGTACTTCCGATGCGTCAGATCCGGCCTCTCCGCAACGATCGAATGCCTGCCTCTCTCACCGGGGAGGCCCCGGGCCTGCGGTACCACATCGGGCGGTTCGGGCGCATTCGCTTGCAGGTCTACCTCGAGCTGCCCGATCCTGATCTCGAGCCTTTTGAGATCATCCCGGGTCCTCGCCGCCTCTGCGGTGAGCACCTCTGCGGTTTTCCGCGCCGGCTCAATTCTGTCTCTCGCCGCTTCTCCGGCGACCGCGACCAATATGTCCTTTTGCAGCTTCTTCTCGATGAACAGCTCTCGCGCAGCCGCATTGATGGCGCTGAGATCGGGGCCGAGAGTATCCCGATTTTGCCCAGCCACATCCTGCCGTGCCGTGGCCAGATTCTCGTTGGCCATGGCATTGGCCGCAAGGATGACCTCGCGCTGCCATTCATCGACTGATGCCATCCCTTCGGCCATCATCGAGGCGTACGCCGCCGGGTCCGGGGGCCCGCCGATATCCGGAGCTCCGGTGGCCGGCCGGGCGGTCAGATGCTCGGCCATCGCCACGACCTTCCGGGCCAAAGCCTTTGCATCGTCCGCCGACATGCCAGCCCGGTGTGCGGTGCCGGCAGCGGCACCAGCCTCGGCATAGGTTGCGGCGGCCGCTCCGCCGAGATTCCGCTTGGCACTCCAGAGCAGATCGTCCGACACTGCCACCGCGGTATCCACCGGCGCGCCCGCCGTGAGAGCATTGATGGCTGCCATTTCCGCGATCTCTCGCCCCTGACCCACTTGCCATTTCCGTTCAGCAACGCGGCGCAGCACTTCGGTCACGAGAGGGTCGGCTTTCGCCGCCCCCTCGACCAACTCCACCTCGTGCCCTCGGCCCAGATCCGCAGTGACGAGTCGGTAATGATCGTCGGCCACGGTCGGGCCGCGCATTCGCTCGACCAACACCGGCGCCGAGCGTTCGGTCGACTTGCCCTTGAGCATCACCTCGGCGACACAACATTCGCGTGATCCGACCTGGCAAAATCCGGGCTGGAACGGGGCTTCATCCAGGGTGTCAAAGCCGTCTTCGGAGAGCCATGCGGACGACGCGGCAACGGTTCCGCCACCGCGGACACCCCAGCGACCCTCCGGCCGCTTGTACAGCTCGACCGACTTATCGAGCGTCAGGTCCGCCTTCACCGGATGAAACGTCTCCTGCTCGCGGCCCCCTTTGGCGTCACCCCGCGAACGGCGCTCGGCGACGACCTGCATGGCAGAGACTTCCTGCCTCGCCACGCCGCCCGGGCCGACCACATCCCGGGTGACGTCGAGGACCCCAGCGAAGAGAATCCTGGTCCCGACGACGATCTCGGTCCGGTCGTTCCTGGTCTTCCTCTTCTGGACGAATGGATCCAGCGGATCCTTGGGCTCCGCCCCCATCGGGACGATGGCCTCAGTCATCCTGTTAAGGCTCCTGGCCATCTTGGCGACGGCAGCCCGGTATTTTCCCTTTATTTTATTATTCTCTGCCATAGCCTTCCCCCATCACGATGGGAGCCTCATCTATATTATAGAATTAGCTGAAGACACCAAGAACAGATCTGACGTGTATTGACCGGCATCCCGGTACGGAGGTGGTTCGATCAGCCAAGCAGAGATGCGCCGGCCCCTCACCCCTTTGGCGGCTGGCCGGGTGCTTTGGACAGGCACCAGAGGGGTTGCGACCGGCACAACGGCGAAGCCGTCGATTCATGCGGGGCGATAGCGCGGCGCGGGCTGCCCGGTCTGCGTTGCAGCGAACAGCGTCGAGCGCGCTTCGTCGAATTTGTCCCAGAGGCTGGCGTCTGCGACGGAAGGCAGGGTAATGGCTTCGCCCTGGTCGAACCCCGACAGCGCGGCGTCGACGAGATTCTCCGTCGTCATGACGCTGGCCTGGTTCAGAGCCGCCAACGGAACGCCGGAGAGGTCCCAGAGTTCGGTCGCCGTCGATGCCGGAAAGACCAATTGGACCCGAACATTGGTTTCCGCAAGCTCAAGCTGCAGGCCCCGTGTGAAGTTCATCACGTAGCCCTTGGTTCCGCTGTAGACCGCGCTGATGGGCAACGAGTGGAAGGAGAGCACCGACGCGATGTTGATGATCGCGCCCTCATTCCGCGCGATGAACGCCGGGAGGACGGCGTGGGTCAGGCGGGTGAGCGCCGTGACATTGAGCGCTACCATGGCGGCAGCATCCTGCTCGGACGTGTTTGCCACCGGGGCCAAAGTGGCATTGCCCGCATTGTTGACCAGCAGCGTGATCGCCGGATTTGCTCTGATCACCTGTTCAACGCTGGTGACGTCGGCGTCCTTGGCAAGGTCGGCTTCCACGACGTCGACTTTGGTGCCGTGAGCAGCGCCGAGCTTGGCCGAAAGCGCTTCCAGGCGCCCAGCCCGACGGGCGACGAGAATGAGGTCGTAACCCCTGGCAGCGAGCCGTTCGGCATAGACCGCGCCGATACCCGCCGAGGCGCCGGTCACGAGCGCGATGGGCTTGGACGAAGACCCAGACATCTAAAAACCCCACATAGTTGAGTGCTCAACTGCATACACGCTCGCACGGCCTTTCAATGGCGCAGTGCTCAACCATTTGGACAAACCGTGGTCCTGATCGCGTGGACCTAAACGATGATCCGGCCCGCCAAACCCTACCATACATTGAGGGCTAAAGTTCTTTTATGGTCGCGAAATCCCCTTGTCAATGGTCGAGTGCTCAACCATTCTAGGGTCATGGAAAAGAGCACTGCGTTCAGCGAACGGGACGATCAGCGGGAATCGGGCAGATCACACCTGCGCGAGATCCTGGCGGATCTGGTGTGCACCAACACCTCGTTGCGGCGCGCGGCACGGCGCCTTGCCCAGCTCTATGATGGGGCCATGGCTCCAGCTGGACTCAAGGCGACCCAGATCAGCCTCCTGTCTCAGATCGCCCTCGTCCATGACGCCGGCCACCCGGAGGGGCCGACACTCCAATCCCTGGCCGAGAGCCTCGCTGTCAGCACGTCGGGCCTGACACATGCTCTCCGGCCGCTCGTGCGCGACGGGCTTGTCGAACTGCGTCCCGATCCGCACGATGGGCGCACCAAGACCGGCGCCTTGACGGCGCGCGGCGAGGCCCTCCTAAGCGACGCTCTTTTTCTGTGGGCCGACGTCAATCAGCGTGTCGAAGAGGTTCTTGGAAGCTCCGCCCCGGCGTTGCGGACCTTGGCGGACGATGTGGCTTCAGCGGAATTCCTTGAAGCGTATCAAACGCGGCGGCCTCTCCGGGCCTAGCCCCTCAGCGACTTCCCCTCATACGCTATGATCGAACGCCCAGATACCTGACGGCGAGCCGTGGACGTGCGTCCCGCCGGCGATGTGATGCCAACCTAGGCCGGCGAATACCCAGGGATGGATCACACACCACCCGAGAGAAGGCAGGGCTGCACGCGGCATAACCGGAATGCCGATGCCGCTGGCGAACCCGCCCCATGATAAACTATGGACGTGGAGGCCCTATAAAAAATGGCAAGTGGCGTCGAACCGGTCGTCGGCGATGCCGCAATTTTCGGACCATTCCGACTGATTGCGGCCGAACGGCTGCTGATGAAAGAAGGCGAGCGGCTCCCTCTTGGCGGCCGCGCTCTCGACATCCTGATCGCTCTCGTCGCGCGCGCCGGGGACGTCGTGAGCAAACGGGAGCTGATGACCGCCGTATGGCCTGACGTCACTGTCGAGGATGCCAACGTTCGAGTCCACGTTTCCGCGCTTCGCAAGGCGCTTGGCGATGGCGAAAGCGGGGCGCGATACATCGTCAATATCGCAGGGCGCGGATACTGCTTCGTCGCGCCGATCCATCACTCTCCGACGGATGAGCCCGCTCCGGCGCAAGGAGCCAAACCCCGGATACGGCAGCCCAGCCTGCCCGCATCGCTGTTGCGAATCTTTGGGCGTGACCAGTCGGTGGCCGCGGTGGGCGCGCTGCTTCGGCAGCGGCGCTTCGCCAGCATCGTCGGGCCTGGCGGGATGGGGAAGACAACCGTGG
>NZ_JBYRFX010000739.1:0-1748 GCF_057815775.1 Inquilinus sp. | reverse complement strand
GTCGAATCCGGTCCGGTCCGCGCCATCGGCCGGGTGATCCATGCCGGCCGACAGACGGCGGTGGCGGACGCGACCCTGGTCGACGGCCGCGACCGCATCCTGGCCCATGCCAGCACCACCTGCCTGATCTTCGACGCGCCGGCCGCGGCCTGACCGCCTGACTCAGGGCGCCTTGGCGATACGCCAGATGGTGCCGCCGGTGTCGTCCGAGACCAGGATCGACCCGTCCGGCAGGGAGGTGATCCCGGCCGGGCGGCCCCAGACCTGGGCTGCGCCGTCGCCCTTGTTCAGCCGGAAGCCGGTCATCACAGCCTCGTAGCCGCCCTGCGGCTTGCCGTCCCGGAACGGCACCCGCACCACCATGTAGCCGATCGGGTCGGCCCGGTTCCAGGAGCCGTGCAGCGTCACCAGCGCGTCGCCGCGCCAGTCGGGGAACATCGCGCCGTCGTAGAAGACGAGGTCGAGCGGCGCCGAATGCGATTCGAACAGCAAATCGGGCACGATCGCCTTCTGCACCAGGTCGGGCCGCTTGCCGGCCAAATCCGGCTGCGGGTTGTGGCCGATATAGGAATAGGGCCAGCCGTAGAAGCCGCCATCCTGCACCGAGGTCAGGTAGTCCGGCACCAGCCCGTTGCCAAGGCCGTCGCGTTCGTTGACCACGGTGTAGAGCTTGCCGGTGCCCGGCTGCAGCGCCATGGCGACCGGGTTGCGCAGGCCGGAGGCATAGGTGCGGCCGCCCGAGCCGTCGGCGGCGAAGACCTGGATGGTGGCGCGCGGCGCCGCCTCCTCACCGATGTTGTTGCGGCTGCCGATGGCGACGAAGAAGCGGTCGGAGGCGGGGTCCCACAGCACGTTGCGGCTGTGATGGCCCTGGCCGCCGTCGAAGGCGCCGTCCGGGGTGATGCGCTGCGGCTTGGCGTGGGCCTTGGCATCGCCCTTGGCATAGGGCAGGCGCCAGAGACCGTCGAGATCGGCGATATAGAGCGCATCCTGGCGCAGCGCCATGCCGTAGGGCTGGTCCAGCCCGGTCACGAACGGCGCGGCCTGGGCCTTGCCGCCGCCCGCGGCCGCCACCAGCCGGGTGATGCGGCCGGCCTCCGGCTCCGACACCAGCACCGACCCGTCGGGCAGCACGAACAGCTCGCGCGGGCCGGACAGGCCGTCGGCGAACAGCGTCGCGGTCAGCCCCTTCGGCACCTGCGGCCGCATCGCATCGGTGCGGGCCACGGTCTCGGAGCTGTTGGCCACGGCGTCGGTGGCATAGGGCTTGGGCAGGGCGTCGGGCCGGACCTCGAACCGGGTGCCCGGCGCGATGTCCTGGGCCAAAGCGGGCAGGGCCAGGAACGGGATGGCGGCGAGCAGGGCAGCGGCGAGCACAGCTGGGGCCGCGAACGGGCTTCGCATCGGCGTCTCCTCCACATCTCTTCTTCATCCAAGATGTGGGCCGGATGTCCCGAGGAAAAGGCCTGATGGGATAATTGTCCGACAAGGTTCATCTTGCGGCCGCGGGCGCGAAACAAATGCCCGGCTGCGGGGTTGCAGAGGGGCAATTGCCCGCCCGGCCGTCGGCGCCGGGCCGTATCGAGGAGACTGCCATGACCCGCCGCCTGACCCTGATCCCCTGCGCGCTGGCGCTCGCCGCGCTGGCCGCCTGCGGCGACGACACCCCGAACCCGAGCGCGAAGACCGAAGCGATCGCGAGCCAGACCGTCGGCTACCGCTGCGCCGACGGCACCCGCCTGTCCGCC
>NZ_JBYRFX010000738.1:0-18231 GCF_057815775.1 Inquilinus sp. | reverse complement strand
GCACCACGGCGCTCAAGCTCGTCGCCTTCGATGGCGACGGCCGTCCGGTGCGGCAGGCCGAGGCGCGCTACCCCACCCGGGCGACCCCAGGCGGCGGGCAGGAGCAGGACCCCGAAGACTGGTGGACGGCCGTGGTCGCCGCCTGCGCCCAGCTGCCGGCGGTGACACGCGAATCGGTGCGCGCGGTCGCGCTGGTCGGCACGATGGAAAACCTGGTGCCGCTGGATGCCGCCGGCCGCCCGGCCCGCCCGGCGCTGCTGTACAGCGACGGCCGCAGCGCTTCGGTGTTCCCGGCGATCCGCGACCGCCTGCTGGCGGCAGGGGCGGCCGCCGTCCTGGGCAACGCGCCCGGGCCGTTGAGCACGCTGTGCAAGTTCCGCTGGCTGGAGAAGACCGAGCCGGAGGCGGCGCGGCGGATCGCGACCATCCTGCCGGGCGCGAAGGACTATCTGGCGCTGCGCCTGACCGGTGAGATCGTCACCGACCCGGCGGCGGCCACCACCGTCGGGCTGATGGATCTGGCACGGCGCGACTGGTCGGCCACACTGATCGACGCCGTCGGCTTCGACCGGGCCCTGCTGCCGCCGATCCGGCCGGCGGATGCCGTGATCGGCGCGCTGCGGCCCGAGGTGGCTGCGGCGCTGGGCCTGCCGGTCGGCTGCCCCGTCATCAATGGCTGCGGCGATGCGGCGGCCTCGACCATCGGCGCCGCCGGCGATGGCCAGCTGCATGTCTATCTCGGCACCAGCGGCTGGGTGGCGCGCAGCCGGCCGCTCGACCCCGCGGCGCCGCCCCGGTCTTTCACCACCCTGGCGCATCCCCAGGCCGGGTGGGCGATCGAGATCGCGCCGCTGCTGACCGCCGGCGACGCCGCCGGCTGGTTCGGCCGGATCGCCGGCGCCGAGCTGGCGACGCTGGATGCAGAGGCCACGGCGGCCGATGCGGCGCCGCCGGAGACGCTGTTCCTGCCCTATCTCAAGGGCGAGCGGTCGCCCTTCGTCGACTTGGCGCTGCGCGGCGCCCTGCTCGACCTCGACATCACCCAGGGCCGCGGCGCCCTGCATTATGCAGTGCTGGAAGGGGTGGCGCTGGCGCTGCGCAACAACCTCGACGCGATGGCGGCGACGCCGGGGCCGATCCGGCTGACCGGCGGCGGCGGTGCCAGCCGGATCTGGCCGCAGCTAATCGCCGACGCCACCGACCGGTCGGTCGAATGCGTCGACCTGCCGACCGCGACCACGGCCCTGGGGGGCTATCGCATCGCCGCCAAGGCGCTGGGCTGGCCGACGCCGCCGGATGTCGTCGGTGCCGTTCATGCGCCGCGGCGGGACCGGGCGGAGCGGACCGAACGGCGCTTCGCCCGCTTCCGCCGCGCCACCGACGAGGCCCGGCGCCGCGCCGCCGAGGGTTAGACTAGGTTCGGCGCGGCCGGACGGGCCGGTCAGCCGCCGCGGCATGGTCCGGTGGATTGGCGGATCACCAGCTCGGCCGGCAGGGTCACGCTCCGCTCCGCCGGTTCGCGGCCTTCGATCAGGCTGTGCAGCATCATCATCGCCTGCTCGCCCATGGCCAGCCGCGGCTGGCGGATCGTGGTCAACGGCGGATCGAAGGCCTCAGCGAAGGGGATGTCGTCGAAGCCGGCGACCGAGATGTCCTGGGGCACCCGCAGGCCAGCCGCATGGATCGCGCTCAGCACCCCCATGGCGGTCTCGTCATTGGCGACGAAGATCGCGGTCGGCGGCTGCGGCAGGGCCAGCAGCGCCCGCCCGGCGGCCAGGCCGGACGGCACGCGGAAATCGCTGCCGGCGACCAGCTCGTCCCCGGCGGGGAGTCCTGCAGCCTGCAACGCCATGCGCCAGCCTTCGAGCCGCTCGCGGGCGATAGCCTGGTCCTGTGGCCCGGCGACATGAGCGATCCGGCGATGGCCCAGCCCGATCAGGTGGCGGGTCATCGCCGCGGCGGCCCCGCGATTGTCGATCCGGACGATCGGGAAGTCGTGGCCCGGCACCGGCTCCGACGCCAGCACGATCGGCAGCTTCCGGACGGCCGGGTCGTCGAGATCCGGGATCCGGCCGGTCAGCGCGATCAGCCCGTCGGCGCGGCGGGACAGCACCAGGCGCAGATAGTCCCGCTCCTGCACCGGGTCGTCGTCGGTGTTGCCCATCAGCACGTTGAAGCCCAGGCGCCGGGCCGTCCGCTCCACGCCCCGGAAGATCTCGGGGTAGAACGGGTTCACGATGTCGCGCACCACCACCAGGATCGCCCCCGATTGGCGGCGGCGCAGGCTGCGTGCCATCAGGTTCGGGGTGTAGCCGGCCTCGGCCACGGCCCGCAGCACCTGCTCCCGGGTGTCCTCGGCCACCATCGCCGGCTTCATCAGGGTGCGCGAAACGGTGGCGGTGGACACCCCGGCCAGGCGGGCGATGTCCCGGATGGTCAGCGGACCGGAGTCGCGCGGCCGCCTCGTCATGCCATCCCGATCATGCAAAATCCCTCGCGCACCGGCTTGCGGGGGCCCCGGCCCCCGGGGGCAGCGTGCAGGCAAGCCGCCAGCGAGTGCAACGGATTACATGCCTTTGCGGCGTGGCGGCGCGGCTTACGCCTCCACCGTGCCCTTGGCCGCGTTGGCGGCGTCGAGCACGGGGTAGCCGACGGCGGCGATGTGCGAATTGATGCGCTTGGTGTCGCGCAGGATGTCGAGGTGCAGGGCGCTGGTCTCGACGCTTTCCGTGCGGCCTTCGCGCAGCCGGGCGAAATGGGTCTCGGTGGCGTGGCGCTCCAGCTCGCGGAACACCTCCTTCTCGCCGATCAGCTTGGCGGCGGCATGGGCGTCGCTGCTCATGAACACAGCGATGCCGAGCTTGAGGTTGGCCAGTAGCCGGTCGCACATCGCCTGGATCTCCGCCACCCCTTCAGCCGAGAAGTTCAGGTGATAGCGGATCTTCTTCGCCGCCAACTCCAGCAGGTTCTTGTCGATGATGTCGCCGATATGCTCGAGGTTGATGGCGAAGGACAGCACATCGGAATAGCGGCGGCTGGCCTCCTCGTCGAAGCCGTCGCGGCTGATTTTCGTCAGGTACAGCTTGATCGCCCGCAGCAGGCCGTCGACGCCGTCGTCCAGCTTGCTGATCTCGGCGACCCGCCTGCGGTCGCCGGTCCGGAAGGTGTCGATCACGCCGCGCAGCATGGCCTCGACGATGTCGGCCATGCGCAGCGTCTCGCGCGCCGCATTGGCCAGCGCGAGATGCGGATCGGCCAGGGCGCTGTCGTCGAGATGCAGCGGCGTGCCCGGCTCCTGACCGACGGCCGGCCGGTCCGGTAGCAGCCGTTCCAGCAGCCGGGTGGTGGCTGGCAGGGCGATGAAGAAGGGGATCGCCAGGACCAGGTTGAAGGCGGTGTGAAAATTGGCGGCCAGGCGTGTCGGGTCCGGCTCCAGCCGCAGCAGCAGGTCGACGATCGGGTTGGCCAGCGGCAGCGCGATGACGACGCCGATCACGCGGGTCAGCAGGTTGCCGATCGGCAGGCGCCGCGTCGCCGGGCTGCCGGTGCCGGCACCCTCCAGCACCGGGTTGACGGCGCTGCCCAGATTGGCGCCCAGCACCAGGGCGATCACCGCGGCCGGCTGGATCACCCCGGCGCCGGCCAGCGACATGGTCAGCAGCACGACGGCGACCGAGGAATGGGCGGCCCAGGCCAGGACGGCCGCGATCAGCACCCCGAGGATCGGGGCGGAGGCGACGATGCCGAACACCGCGCGCAGGGCCGGCACCTGGGCCGCCGGTTCGATCGCGACCACCAGCAGGTGCAGCGACAGCAGGATCAGGCCCAGGCCGATCCAGACCCGGCCGAGGTCGCGGGCGCGGGTGCCGCCGCTGCGCTTGAAGGCGACGACGCCGACCAGGATCAGGACCGGCGCGATCACCGAGATGTTGAAGGACAGCAGCTGCACGATCAGCGTGGTGCCGACGTTGGCGCCCAGCATCACCGCCAGGGCCGGGGCCAGGCCGATCACGCCGCTGGCGACGAAGGACGTGGCCATCAGCCCGGTGGCGGTGCTGCTTTGCAACGCCGCGGTCACGCCGAGCCCGACCAGGAAGGCGTTCAGGCGATAGCGCAGGCTGCGGCCCAGCACCCGGCGCAGATCGGCGCCGAAGGCGCGGATCACCCCGGTCGACACCATGTGCACGCCCCACAGCAGCAGCGCGACATAGCCGGCCAGGTTCAGCAGGGTCAGGGTGCCGGTCATGGGGTGATCAAGGGCAAGGCGGGTCTCCTGGCGGGATGCGCTGGAACGGCATTCCGAACCCAGGACGATAGGCCCAAGCGAAGCGGTGTTCGAGCTCATATGCGCTGCGGCAGTGGTGCGGCTGCGACAGGGCTACAGGTCGGGCTTGGTCACCATCAGCCACAGGATGCCCAGCACGGCGGCAAAGGCCGGAAAGCCGAAGGCGAACCAGATCCGATAGAACAGGTGATAGGCATCGGGCAGGGGGAGGCCGCGCCGGGCCGCGTCGCGGGCCAGGTTGCGCATCCGCCATTGCAGCCACACCACCGGCAGCCAGAAGGCGCCGGTGACGAGATACAGCAGCAGGCTCAGGCCGATCCAGCCTTCGAACAGCGGATAGCCCGCGATCCGGGCCAGCAGCGCGCCGGTGACCGGCTGCACCACGACGGCGGAGGCGGTAAAGATCGTGTCGGCGATCACCACCACGCCGGCGGTGTGGGCGACCAGTGCGGCATCGCCGGTGCGATGGGCCATCACCATGAAGAAGGCGATGCCGGCGCCGGTGCCGAACAGCACGGTCGCGCCGATGACATGCAGGGTCTTGATCAGGTCGTAACAGTCGATCATCGCTCGTCCAGGATGGCCAGCGCCGCCAGGGCCAGCACGGCGCCCGGCAGGATCTTGACGAAGGGCCCCAGCGGGTCGGCCCACAGATCCGGGCGCAGCAGCGTGCCGCCCAGGAGATAGGCGGCCGAGACCGCGACCATGCCCAGCAGCGCCACATGGGCGCTGCGGCGATGGCAGGCCAGGACAGCCAGGGCCAGGTCGACCAGCGACCCGGCGCCGACCGCGACGCCGGCCAGGCCGGCCGGCAGCCCGGCGTCGCGCAGCACCGAAGCCGCCTGGTCGAAGCGCCAGAGGCCGACCAGGCTGGAGGCCAGCCAGAACAGCACCAGGGCGGCGAAGGCCAGCGGCTTCACGAAGTACAGCCTGGCGAACCAACGCTCCTGCACCCCGGACGGCCAGCCGGCCAGCATCTCGTCCAGCGATCGGGCGCGCAGGCCCAGCCGGCTCTGCCAGGCCTCGCCGTCGCCGGCGATGCCTTGGCGCAGCTGGGCCAGGGCGGTGCTGCGCATCGGGCTGCGCCAACCCAGCCGGGCCAGCCCGTCGCTGATCGCGGCCGTCGCCCGGGCCAGGGCCGCCGGCAGGCGCAGAACGGGCGCCGGCGCCAGCCCGAGCCAGCCGCGCAGCGCCACCAGCAAGTCGGCCAGCCGCACCGGCTGCGGATGCACCAGGTCCAGCGCGATTCGCGCCGGCGCGGCGGGATCGAGGCAGCAGGACACCGCCGCGGCGACGTCCTCGGCCGAGACCAGCTGCACCACGCTGTCGGCATGGACCACGGGAATGACCAGGGGAAAGCCGGCCAGGCCGCGCAGCAGGGCGGTGCCGCCATAGGCGGCCGGCGCCAGCACCAGGCCGGGGCGCAGCACGACCCAGTCGAGGTCGATCTGCGCCAGCGCCGCCTCGGCCGCCTGCTTGGTGGCGTTGAACGCAGTCTCGCGCCCGGCGGCCACCCCGGCGGCCGAGACATGCACCACCCGCCGGATGCCGGCGGCGGCGCAGGCGCGGTACAGCGCCAGGGCGCCGTCCAGATGCACGGCGCGCAGATCGTCGCGCGGGCTGTCTTGCAGGGCGCCGGCGCAATTGACCACGGCGTCGATCCCGGCCAGATGCGGCGCCCAGTCCTCCGGCCGGCGCAGCGCCGCCAGATCGGCCGCGATCCAGCGGGCGTAGGGAAAGCGCCGCGCCGCCGCCCGGATGTCGCGGCCAGCACCCATCACGGCGTGGCCGTCGCGCTGCAGCCGGCTGAGGACATAGCCGCCGATCAGGCCGTAGCCGCCGATGACCAGAACCTGCATCTCTGCCCGAATCCCCCTGCATCCTGTCGGGCAGGATGCAGGGGGCGCGGTGTCAGCCGCAAGGCATGGGTCAGCCCAGCCGGGTCTCGATCACCGTCTTCACCGAATTGGCCAGGAAGCATTCCTCATGCGCGGCGTGGTGCAGCGCCTCTTCCGCCGCCCGGTCGGGGGGAGTGCCGCTGTAGGTCACGCGCGGGTTCAGCACCACGCGGCCCACCCATTCCCGGCCTGCGGCATTCGTCTCCATCACCCCTTCCGCCCGGTCGTCGTAGCGGTCGATGACGAAGCGGCGCTTGGCGGCGATCCACAGGAAACACAGCATGTGGCAGCTCGCCAGCGCCGCGATATAGGCTTC
The DNA here is from genome assembly GCF_057815775.1 of Inquilinus sp. Lineage (NCBI taxonomy): Bacteria > Pseudomonadati > Pseudomonadota > Alphaproteobacteria > Rhodospirillales > Rhodospirillaceae > Inquilinus > Inquilinus sp. The sequence continues at coordinate 11,732 of NZ_JBYRFX010000738.1, read as the reverse complement.
CTCGGGGTCGACCGCCGCCGCATCGGAGAAGGGCAGCGGCACGACCTGGGGCGAGGACGAGCCCGGCACCTCGGCGCCGCCGTCGAAGCGCCAGAGATGCGCCCTGCTGTAGCGGCCGTCGGTGAAGGCGATGTCCGGCGGGCGCTGCCACAGCACCGTCGCTTCGTAATGGCTCATCGGGTCTCTCCTTCTCGCGGATCGGCGGGCGCCGCGGCAGCCCGCAGATGATCGGATAGTGCGGTCACGGCCGCCGTTCCGTCGCCGGCGCGGCAGGCGGCCAGGATCGCCTCGTGCTGCATGGCCATGGCGGCGCGGAAGGCCGAGCCGCGGGGCTGCACCGTGTAGGCGCGGCGGCCCTCGCGCCGCAGCCCGTCGATCAGGCGCAGCAGCCTGGCATTGCCGCAGGCGGCGTACAGCGCGGCGTGGAAGGCGACGTCCAGCTCCTCGATCGCCGCCGGCTCCTCCTCCTCGGCCAGATCTTCGGCCAGGCGGGTCGCGCGGCGCAGGGCCTTCGCGTCCAGCCGGGGCAGGGACAGGCGCAGGGCCTCGCCCTCGACCAGGATGCGTAGCGCCGCCAGCTCGCGGCCTTCCTCGTCCGACAGGCCGGCGACGGCCAGGCTGCGGTCGGGCCGGCGCAGCACCAGCCCCTCCGCCAGCAGCCGGTCCAGCGCCTGGCGGACCGGCTGCCGGCTGACGCCGAACCGTTCCGCCAGCTCCTCCTGCCGCAGCACCGCATCCGGCGGCAGCGCCCGCGTCTCGATGTCGTGCCGCAGCGTGTCGGCGATCAAGTTTGGATCCATGGATCCAAAGTATGCGATCAAAGGGGTGGCGTAAACCGGTTTCATCGCGCACCGCGCCGATCGGGCTGGGGCGTGTGCTAGGCTGAAACTATCAGCGGGTCTATCGAAGCGGGGACATGTGAAGGCGAGCGAGCTTGAAGATGCGGCCGGGGCCGCGATCGGATCGGTCCGGGTGACCGCGACCTATGAGCTTGTCGTCGAACAGATCCGCCGCGCCATCTTCCTCGGGCGCTTCCTGCCCGGCGACAAGCTGCCGGCCGAACGGGACCTGGCCAGCCAGATGGTCGTCTCGCGCACCACGATCCGCGAGGCCATCCGGGTGCTCGAGGGCGAAGGGCTGGTCACGGTCAGGCGCGGTGCGGCCGGCGGGCTGGTGGTGCTGGAACAGGGGCGGCCGAGCCGGGCGGAGATCGAGGCCTACATGGCCGGCCAAGGCGACCGGATCGACCATATCCTCGACTACCGGATCGCCAATGAATGTGCCGCGGCGGCCCTGGCCGCGTCCCGCCGCACGGATCGCCATCTGGCGCGCCTGGCCGCGGCGCTGGTGGAGATGACGGCGATCTGCGCCACGCCGGAGGCCCGGGCGCTGACGGCGAATGTCGGACGCTTCCTTGCCCTCGATGCCGAATTCCACCTGACCATCGGCCAGGCGTCGATGAACCCCTTTCTGTCGCAGGCGGTCGAGGACACGCGCGCGGCGATGTACATGCCGATCGGCAAGGTCTTCGCCGATGTCGAGGCGAACGCCAACGATCAGCACGCCGCCATCCTCGCGGCTATCGCCGATCGGGACGCCGCCGCCGCCGCGTCCTGGATGAAGACCCATATCGAAGAAACGCGGGCGGGGCTGCACCGCCTGCTGCCGCGCCCACGACGGGCTGGCGCCCGGAAGGCATGACCATCGCCGCGCCCGATTGACATTGGTTCATTGGTCTAATTAGCATACCAATGTCATCGATCTGAGGCGGCACGAAGCCGCTCAGTCATCCGGGAGGCTTTTCATGCACCATGCTCGCGCTGGGTTGCGCGCGGTTGCCCTTGTCTTCACCTCCACCCTCATCCCCCTGGCATCTCTCCATGCCGCCTCGCCGGCGCCGGTGGAGGCCGAGCATGGCATGGTGGTCACCGCCCAGCATCTGGCCTCGCAGGTCGGGGTCGATGTGCTGAAGCGTGGCGGCAATGCCGTCGATGCGGCGGTCGCCGTCGGCTATGCCCTGGCCGTGGTTTGGCCTGAGGCCGGCAACATCGGCGGCGGCGGCTTCATGACCATCCGCACCAAGGACGGCAAGTCGACCTTCATCGATTTCCGCGAGCATGCGCCGCTGGCCGCGACCAAGACGATGTATCTCGACGCCGCCGGCAACCCGGTGAAGGGCGCCAGCACCGATGGTTACCTCGCCGTCGGCGTGCCGGGGTCGGTCGCCGGCTTCGAATATGCGCGGGAGAAGTATGGCACCCAGTCGCGCCAAGATCTGCTGGCGCCGGCCATCCGCTTCGCCCGTGAGGGCTATGTGTTGGACCAGGGCGACGCCGCCTCGTTCAAGGAGAACGCATCCTGGCTGGCGCGGGACCCGGCCGCCACGTCGATCTTCCTGAAGCCGGACGGCAAGCCCTACGGCATCGGTGAGACGCTGAAGCAGCCCGACCTCGCCGCGGCGCTCTCCGCCATCTCGGACAAGGGGCCGGACGCCTTCTACAAGGGCGCGGTCGCCGACGCCATCGTGCAGGGCAGCAGCGCCAAGGGCGGCATCCTGGCCAAGGCGGATTTCGAACAATACAAGGTCCGCGAACTCAAGCCCGTCACCTGCAACTATCGTGGCTATGAGATCGTGTCGTCGCCGCCGCCCAGCTCCGGCGGCGTCATCATCTGCGAAATCCTCAACGTGCTCGAAGGCTATCCGCTGTCCTATCTCGGCTCCGCTTCGGCCGACACGGTGCATGTGATGGTCGAGGCGATGCGCTACGCCTATGTCGACCGCAACCTGGCCTTGGGCGACCCGGATTTCGTCCAGAACCCGATCGACCACCTGCTGGACAAGGCCTATGCCGCCGAAATCCGCGCCAAGATCGACCCGTACCGGGCCGGCGTGTCGCAGGCGCTGATGCCCAAGGGCTTCGGCGAGAGCCACGAGACCACGCATTATTCGATCATCGACAATGACGGCAACGCGGTCGCCGTGACCTACACGCTGAACGGGTCGTTCGGCACCGGCGTCGTCGCCCCCGGCACCGGCATCCTGCTGAACAACGAGATGGACGATTTCACGTCCAAGCCGGGCGTGCCCAACCTGTATGGCCTGATCCAGGGCGAAGCGAACGCAGTCCAGCCGAAGAAGGCGCCGCTGTCGTCGATGAGCCCGACCATCATCTCCAAGGACGGCAAGCCGTTCATGGTGATCGGCAGCCCCGGCGGGTCGCGCATCATCACCATCACGCTGGAGGCGATCCTGAACGTGATCGACCACGGCATGAACATCCAGGAGGCGATCGACGCGCCGCGCATCCACCACCAGTGGCTGCCCGACGTGGTCACCGTCGAACCGCACGCCCTGTCGCCGGACACGGAAAAGCTGCTGGCCGGCATGGGCTACAAGGTCCAGGGCGATCCGGACTGGTCGATCTGGGGCACCGCCGCGGGCATCCTGGTCGGCGGCAAGAGCCTGGAGGAGATCGAGAAGGGTGGCGGCGCCCGCTACAACGGCGCCATCGACAGCCGCTCGGGCTCGGGGGAAGCGCTCGGCTACTGACATGCGGGCCACTCGGCTCCATGATCGGAAGGGGCGCCTCGGGATCCGGGGCGCCCTTTTCATCTTCTCGCGGACTCGACGATGGCAGCGCACGACCCGAAGACGATCGCCGAGGGCATCACCATCGGCCCTGACGGCGTGCCGCGCTGTTCCTGGCATTTCGCCATGCCGGACCACCCCGACTACCACGACCAGGAATGGGGCCGGCCGGTCGGGGACGACCAGCGCCTGTTCGAGAAGATCTGCCTCGAAGGCTTCCAGTCCGGCCTGTCCTGGCTGACCATCCTGCGCAAGCGCGAGGCCTTCCGCGAGGCCTTCGCCGATTTCGAGATCGATCGGGTCGCCGGCTTCACTGACGCTGATGTCGACCGGCTGCTCGGCAACCCGGGCATCATCCGCAACCGGGCCAAGATCCAGTCGACGATCAACAACGCCCGGCGGGCCCGTGAGCTGATCCGGGACGCCGGCTCGCTCGGCGGCTGGCTCTGGGCGTTCGAGCCGGGGCCGGAGGAGCGGCCGGCGTTGATGGATCTCGCCTATTGGCGCGCAAACCCGACCAGCCCGGCCTCGATCCGCCTGTCGAAGGCCTTGAAGCAGCGCGGCTGGACCTTCGTCGGCCCGACCACGATCTACGCCCTCATGCAGGCGATGGGACTGGTGAACGACCATCTGGACGGCTGCGCCTGCCGGCCGCGCATCGAGGCGGCGCGCAACAGCTTCGTCCGGCCCGTCTAGATCGGGCCGTTTCTGGCTTGCCGCAGGGCCCGGCATCCGCGGACCAAGGGCGGGACATCAGACGGCGCCGGATCCAAGCAGCGTGGATGCGATGATGATCGCGAGGACCAGCGCGGCGACAAGCGCGAAAGCGAGATCGCGGCTGAACAGGAACCACACTCCCATCATGGCGACGCGCAGGGCCGGAAGCACGATCAGCAGGACGATCCCGGCCGAGACGAAATGCGCACCCTCCAACCGCGCGCCCGCCCCTGAAGCCGACAGGCTCATCCCTACGGCGATGAGCCCGCACGACGCCCAGGATCCAGCGCCCAGGAGCCATGCCAGGCGGCGGTTCAGGCGATCGGCGGCTCCGGGGGAAGACACCGTCATCCGCCCACCCCGGCATGAACTCCGACCGCGGCAAGGGACATCTGGACCGCCAGGCCAAGCAGGACGGCCACGAAGACCAGGCGAAGCCTGTCGGCCGAAACGTGCATCAGCAGGCGTGCGCCCAGCAGCGCGCCGGCGACGGAACCCAAGGCGACCGGGCCCGCGACATCGGGCAGGATCGCGCCCCGCATGAAGTAGGCGCCGGCGCTTGCCGCCGCCGTCACGCCGATCATGAAATTCGATGTCGCCGACGAGACCTTGATCGGCAGGCGCAGCGCCGTGTCCATGGCCGGGATCTTCAGGACGCCGCTGCCGATGCCGAGAAGCGCGGAGAGGAGGCCGGCCCCGTACATGAGCCCGAGGCCTGCCGGCAGGCGATCCACCCGATAGGCGACATCACGGCCGAGGGTGCGGTCCGTGTACACAGCGTCGAGCCGGCGCGCCCAGTCTTGGGCCGGATTCCCATCGGCGATGACGACGGTGCGGCGGCGGCGCATCTGCCAGGCGGAAACCAGGAGGACGATGGCAAATATCGCGTAGAGAGCCGGAACGGGAACCGTTCCGGACAGCAGCACGCCGCATGCCGCCCCGAACGTGGTCGCCGTTTCCAGCACGATGGCGAGCCGCACATTCGTCAGGCGCTCCCTGAGGAATGGTGCGGCGCTTCCACAGGAACAGGCGATGACGGAGACGAGGCTGGCGCCGATGGCGACATGGATGTCCACACCCACGATCATCGTCAGGAGCGGCACGATGAAGATGCCGCTGGCCATGCCGAGCGCCCCGCCCAGAGCACTCGCGCCGACAGAGAGGCAAAACAGCCCAAGGGGCGATGCCAGCAGCATGTCAGCCGCGTTCCGGACTGCGAGGCGGGCGGCGCCGGGCCAGCCGCGTCTTGAAGCGGATATGGTCGCCGCGATAGTGCAGTCTCTCGTAATCGACCGGGCGATGGCCCAGCGTGTACGACGTCCGCTCGATCAGAAAGATCGGGCTGCCGGCGGGAATCTCCAGCGCCGCTGCGATGACGGGATCGGCGGCGGTGGCTTCCAGCTCGTATTCGGCCTCGACCAGCGGCGTATCGTATCGCTCCTCCAGCAGGGTGAAGATCGGCTCGGTTGCAAGGTCGTCGGCCATGATCTTGCGACCGACATCCTCCGGCAAATAGGTCTCGTCGAAGGAAAGTGGCACACCGTCCGAGAGGCGGATGCGCCGAATCTGCACCACCGGCGTTCCCGCCGCGATCGCAAGCTTGTCCGCGACCAGACGGTCGGCTGGGACAATGTCCCGACTGACCACACGGGCCGTCGGGATGCGGCCCAGCACCCGCATGTCCTCCACGAAGCCGGTCAGCTCCGTGAGTTCCTGGGTCATCCTGGGCGAGGCCACGAATGTTCCCCGCCCGCGCCTGATCTCGACGAGGCCCTGGCGCACCAGGTTCTGGATCGTCGTCCGGATCGTCGTTCGACTGACAGCGAACTCGCGGATCAGTTCCTCTTCCGACGGGAGTTGCGTCCCGACAGGCAGGGCGCCGCTGGAAATGCGGTCCGCGAGAGCATCCTCGACCTGGGCGTAGAGCGGCAGCCGCGTGGAATGGCTTTCAGGCATGATGAATTGTCGCCCCTCTACAGTATCAGCAAGAGCCGGACTTCAGTTCGACCGAAGGGGAATGACTTTCTTCGGAAGGGACGCCAGGAACAGGACGACGCAAACACAAAGCAGGACGATGTCCTTGTACAGAAATTCTCCAGTGAGATTCCAGGCGATCGGGTCCGTGGACAGGCTCCATCTGACGACCCCGGGCGTCGAGAAGAAAAACGACCATGTGATGGCGAACGTACCGATGCCGATCAGCGAGCCGAGCGCCGACAGGATGGGGACAAACGCTCCCAGAGCGAGCAGGCCGGCTGTGGCCAGCTCGATGGTGCCGAGGAGATAGGCCTCGCCTCTGATCCCGAAGATCTGCAGCCACGATACAAACGGGCTGTTGGCGATATAGACCGCGATTCCTTGGGCCGATTCAGGCGTGAATTTCTGAATCCCGAATGAAATGAAGATCAGAACCATCGCCCATCGGAGGATGGCGAGCATCCGGTACGAACCATTGCCTTTCTCGGCAATATGGAAGTCTTCGAGCATGATCTGCTTTCCATCGCTGTTGTCGGGCGGCCTGGTGAGGTGCGTGTGGACGCTGCTCTTCCCTCCGGACGCCGACGAACCTTGCTGTGCGGGGATCTGACCCCCGGTCGGATCCGGGCCATTGCCCTGGGTGAGGCTCTCAAGCACCAAGAGACATCATGACGTCATGATGTCTCTTGGTCAACTCTCTCCGAAGGGGCTTAAAAATTCACTTGATCGAGACGTCGCGATGGTCGCTAATACGAATTACTAATACGTAGTTGGAAGAAGACCAATGGACGCCCCGCGAACCAGGCGTGTGACCCAGCGCGATGTCGCCCGGCAGGCCGGCGTGTCCCAGACCACCGTCTCGATGGTGCTGAAGGGCGGGGCCGAGAGTTCAATTCCGGCGGAGACGCTGGACCGGGTGCAGCAGGCGATGCGGGACCTGGGCTATGTCCCCAACCGCTGGGCCCAGGCGCTGAAGACCAACCGGACCATGACGATCGCCTGCGTCGTCCCCGACATCGCCAACCCGTTCTACCCGTCGCTGCTGCGCGGCCTGCATGCGGTTGCCGACGATGCGGGCTATGATGTCATCACCATCAACACCGAAGGCGCCGCGGACCGGGAACAGCGCTTCATCCAATGGAGCCTGCAGGGCCGGGTCGACGGTGTGGTCGGCGTCTTCTTCACGCTCCGCGCCCAGGATTTCAAGCCGCTGACCGATGCCGATATCGGCGTCGTCCGCATCGAATCCCGGCCCAAGACCGGCGGCTGGATCCCGGTCGACAACCTCTATGTCGACAACACCGCGGCGGCGGCCGAGGTGACGCGCTACCTCGTCGGGCGGGGCCATCGCCGCATCGCCATGATCACCGGCATCGGCGGGCCGCAGGATGGCCGTCGGCATGGTTATGAATCCGCGCTGGTGGCGGCCGGCTTCACGCCGATGATCGTGGCCGACCCGGAATTCAGCGAGGAGGGCGGCCAGCGCGCCGCCGCCAAGCTGCTGGCGCTGTCGGAACGTCCCGACGCGATCTTCGCGGCCAATGACATGATGGCGATCGGGGCGATGACGGCGGCGCGCGAGGCGGGCCTGTCCATCCCCGGCGACATCGCCATCGCCGGGTTCGACGACATTTTCGCCGCGAGGCTGGTCACCCCGGCGCTCACCACCGTGTCGCAGTTCCAATACGATCTGGGCTCGACCGCGGCGGAGGTGCTGCTGGAACGCCTGCAGCGCGGCAATGCCAGCCCCGGGATCAGCCGGGAAATGCCCTATCGCCTGATCGAACGAGCCTCGGCCTGACAACGAGCCGAACACCAGCACCAAGGGAGGTCGACATGTCGTGCCTGAAGCATCTCGCGATCGCCGCCGGTCTTGCCGCGGCTGTCCTGGCCGCGCCGCAGGCCGGCGCCCAGGACAAGAAGCCGATCACCTGGTGGTATGAGACCGCGTCGCCGGAAAACCAGCAGAACCTGCAGACCATCCTGGTCGACCCGTTCAACGCGGCCCATCCGGACCAGAGCCTGTCGATCGATTTTCGCGGCAGCGAACTGGACAAGCAGCTGCGCATCGCCCTGTTGTCCGGTTCCGGCCCCGATATCGTCTACACCGCGGGCCCCAGCTACGTCGCCGGGATGGCGCGGGCCGGCCAGCTGCTGCCGCTCGACGACTACGCCGCGAAGCTGGGCTGGAACGACCGCATCCTGCCGATCTTCCTCGAATTCGGTAAATACGATGGCAAGCTGTACGCCCTGCCGAAAACCTATGAAACGCTGGGCCTCTTCTACAACAAGACCCTGTTCGACCAGAATGGCTGGCAGCCACCGAAGACGATCCCGGAGCTGGAGGCGCTGGCCGAGAAGATGAAGGCCAAGGGGATCGTGCCCTTCGGCGCCGGCAATGCCGACTGGCGCCCGGCCAACGAGCATTTCGTCTCGATCGTCCTGAATTCGATCGCCGGCCCGGACAATGTCTACAAGGCCTTGAACGGCGAGATTCCCTGGACGGCGGAGCCCTTCGTCAAGGCGATCGATACCCTCAACAAATGGTGGCAGGCCGGCTATTTCGGCCCGAATTATTTCTCGCTGACCCTCGAGCAGGCCTTCGCACAGGTCGCCACCGGCCAGGCCGGCATGGCCGCGTCCGGCACCTGGAGCTTCGCGAACATCCCCACCTATTTCCCGGCCAACCATGCCGAGCCGGCCTTCGCCGGCTTCCCCAGCGGCGAGGGCGTGCCCTATCCGGTCTATGCGCTCGGCGTCGGTTCGACCTTCTCGATCTCAACGACCGCGCAGAACCCGGACGGCGCCGCGGCGGTCATCGACACCGTGTTCAGCGACAAGTTCTACGGTGAGATGAACTCGGCCTGGCCGGGTGAATGGAACACGCCGCTGAAAGACCTGTCCAAGGTGACGATGGGTGACGGCGTGCTGCCGCTCTACACCCAGACCATGAAGGATCTCGGGACGGCGGTCGCCGCCGGCCAGTACGGCTACACCACCTGGACCTTCCTGCCGCCGGCGACCGACACCTATGTGGTCAGCGGTATGGAGGAGGTCTGGCTGGGCAAGATCACCACCGCCCAGTTCCTGGAGACGCTCGACACGACCTTCAAGCAGGAGAAGGCGGAGGGCAAGGTCCCGGCCATCCCCAAGCGCTGAGGCGCAGCCCCCGTTTCGCACACCGACGCCGCGCCCCGTATCCGGAGGCCACCATGTGGCTCTTTCTCGTGCCGACCCTGGCGATCAATGTCGTGATCATCCTGGTGCCGGCGCTGCTGACCATCGCCCTGGCCTTCTTCCGCTGGGATGGCATCACGGCGCCGGTCTTCATCGGCCTCGGCAATTTCGAAGCCCTGGCCAATGACGGGGTGTTCTGGACCGCGCTGCAGAACAACCTGATCTGGACCGCGATCTTCCTGGTGGTGCCGATCGCCATGGGGCTGCTGGCCGCCACCATGCTGCTGGTGGCCCGGCGCGGCAGCACGTTCTTCCAGGTGATCTACTTCCTGCCGGTCATCATCGCCACGGCGATAACGGCCCGGGTCTGGCAGGGCATGATCTACAGCCCGGTCACCGCCGTGTACGGCCTGCTGCAGAAGACCGGGCTGCCGCTGACCAACCCGCTGTCGCAGCCGTCGCGGGCGCTGTTCGGCGTGGCGACGGTCGACCTGTGGCACTGGTGGGGCTTCCTCTGCGTCATCTTCTTCGCCGCCTTGCGGCAGGTGCCGCAGGAGCAGATCGAGGCGGCGCGGATCGAAGGCGCCAAGTTCTTCCAGATGATGCGCTATGTGCTGCTGCCGGCGATCCGCCCGACCATCACGCTGATGATGATCATGACGGTGATCTGGTCGTTCCTCGTCTTCGACTTCGTCTACATCCTGACCCAGAGCGGCCCGGCCTTCTCCAGCGAAGTCCTGTCGACGCTGGCCTACCGCAAGGCCTTCTACGACCTGAATGTCGGTCAGGCGGCCGCGGCGGCGCTGGTGATCAGCCTGTTCGGCCTGGTCGCCACCTACTTCTACATCCGCCTGCAGGCGCAGGAGCAGGCGTCATGAAGCTGGTCGAAAGCCGGTCGACCCTTACGATCAGCTACATCGTGCTCGGCATCGGCGCCTTCACCGCGCTGTTCCCGATCGCGCTCCTGATCCTGAACGCCCTGAAATCGGCGCCGGAGATCGTGCTGAACCCGCTGGCGCTGCCGCATACGATCCGCTGGGACAATTTCACCCGGGCCTGGAAGGATGCGCGGTTCAGCCAGAGCTTCCTCAATTCGGCGCTGCTGACCGGCCTGACCATCATCCTGGTCTGCACCACCGGCTCGGCCGCCGCCTATGCGCTGGCGCGGAAGAAGATCAAGCAGTGGAAGGTGGTCACCTTCTATCTCCTGGCCACCACCACGGCGCCGATCCAGCTGTTCCTGTTCCCGCTGTATTTCGGCTTCGCCAAGCTCGGCCTGATCAACAACGTCTTCGCCGTGTCCCTGGTCTACACCGCGATCTACAGCCCCTTCGCGATCATGCTGCTGCGCACCTATTTCGCCGCCGTGCCGCATGAGATCGAAGAGGCGGCGATGATCGACGGCGCCTCGCACTGGCAGGTGTTCCGGCGGGTGATGTTGCCGATCGTCTCGCCCGGCATCCTGACCGTGGCGCTGATCATCGGCCTGTATTCCTGGAACGAATTCCTGATCGCCACGACCTTCCTGCAACGCCAGGACAAGCTGACGGCCGTGGTCTCCTTCTTCCTGCTGTCGGGCCAGTACAGCTCGGATTGGGGGGAGATCATGGCGGCGGCGCTGCTGATCGTGCTGCCGATCGTCATCCTCTTCGTCGCGCTGCAGCGCCGCTTCATCGACGGCATCGCCGGCGGCTCGGTCAAAGGCTGAGCCCCGTGTCCACCCCCAAACCGGAAGAGCATCCCATGAGTTCCGCCGCCCTCCCGAACGACTACCTCGAGCGCGTCTATGCCGGCGTGCTGGGCAAGCTGGTCGGCGTCTATGTCGGCCGCCCCTTCGAGGGCTGGACCTACCAGAAGATCATGCAGGAGCTGGGGCCGATCGAATACTACGTCCACGACCGGCTGGGCGTGCCCCTGGTCGTGACCGACGACGACGTCGCCGGCACCTTCACCTTCGTCCGCGCGCTGGAGGATTACGGCATCGGGCCGGACCTGAAGGCCGAAGACATCGGCAAGGCCTGGCTGAACTATCTCGTCGAACACCGCACAGTGCTGTGGTGGGGCGGCAACGGCAATTCCACCGAACACACCGCCTGGCTGAACCTGAAGCGCGGCGTCGCCGCCCCGGCCAGCGGCTCGATCGCGGTGAACGGCACCACGGTGGCCGAACAGATCGGCGCGCAGATCTTCATCGATGGCTGGGCGATGGTGGCGCCGGGCCAGCCGGATCTCGCCGCCAGGCTGGCGGAACAGGCGGGCCTGGTCAGCCATG
>NZ_JBYRFX010000737.1:0-13991 GCF_057815775.1 Inquilinus sp. | reverse complement strand
GTTCATCAGGAAGCCGCGGCTGCCGAGGCCGATATCCTGCAGCAGCACCGCCGAGATCTCGACCGCGGCGGCGCCCTTGTTCTCGACCTCGACCCGCCACAGCCAAAGATTGGCGTCCGGCGCCAGCCACAGGGTGACGCGATGCGCCAGCCCTTCGGCCTCGCCGGCCCAGACGAACCGGTCCGACCCGGCGCCGACCGTCAGCCGCGCCGTCGGCCCGACCGCCTCGACCACCCGGCCGCCGGCCAGCCGCAGCAGCAGCCGGCCGATGCCGCCGGACAGCGGCGAGCCCAGCACCTGGTTGACCAGCACCGGGTCGCCCTGGCCGTCGACCTGGTGCGACAGGGCGAACAGCGCGCCGTTCGGCAGCAGGCTGGCGGCCAGGCCGGTGCCGTTGGCGATGCGCCGCAATCCGAGATCGGTGTCGCGCGGGAGGATGAATTCGGTCGTCTGGCCTGTCATCGTTGCCGCTCGCTCCAAGCTGCACGGACGTTCGGCCACGGCGACGCGGCACTCCGTCCTGGTCCGGAGTCTTCTACCCCGCCGCGACGATGCTGCCTATGGGGCCTCTCGACCCACCCGCGCCCCTCGCCGTCATTGCGAGGAGGCGAAGCCGACGAAGCAATCCATGGCGCCGCACAGGCTGCGCCATGGATTGCTTCGCTGCGCTCGCAATGACGGATTGAGCGGCTAGGCTGCTTCCACCCGGTGGATCAGGTTCATGATGCCCTCGCTCATCGCCCGGTAGTCGCGGGTGTTGGTGATCTCGCCCTCGATCCGGTAGGCGTTCATCACCACGATGCGGTCGGCCAAAGTGATCATTTCCGGCATGTCGCTGGTGATCAGCAGGATCGCCGTGCCGGTCTCGGACAGCTCGCGCAACAGCTGGTGCAGGTCGGCCTTGGCCTTGATGTCGATGCCGATCGACGGTTCGTCGACGATCAGCACCTTCACCCCGGCCGCCAGCCATTTGGCGACGCTGATCTTCTGCTGGTTGCCGCCGGAGAGGTTGCCGACCAGCTGGTTCAGCGACGGGGTGCGCACCGCCAGCCGCTTGATGAAGGGTTCGGTCTTGGCCCGGATCGTGCCGTCGGTGAGGAAGCCGAGGCGCCCCGCCAGCTTGCGCCACACGGTGATGCCGGCATTCTCCAGCACCGAATGCATCAGCACGAGGCCTTCCTGCTTGCGGTCCTCGCTGACATAGCCGATGCCGAAGCGGTGGATGGCCTCGGCGACGCTGCTGGCAATCGCCGGCTTGCCCTCGACCTCGACGCTGCCTGATGTCACCGGGAACTGGCCGAGGATGCATTTCGCCAGCTCGGTCCGTCCGGCGCCGACCAGCCCGTACAGGCCGACGATCTCGCCCCTGCGCACCGTCAGGTCCAGCCCGCGATGGCCCAGCGCGGTCGACACGCCCTGCAGTTTCAGCGCCGCCGGCGCCGTGGCATGGTCGCGGGCCGGCCAGTCGGCGATCAGCTCGGCCCGACCGATCATCAGCCGCACCAGGTCCTGCCGGCCCAGGCCCTCCATCGACCGGCTTTCGCAGGCGTTGCGGCCGTCGCGCAGCACCGTCACCCGGTCGCAGATCGCCTGCACCTCCTCCAGCTTGTGGCTGACGAAGAGCATGCTGACGCCCTCGTCGCGCAGCCGGCGCAGCAGGGCGAACAGGATGTCGGTCTCGTGCGGGGTCAGGGCCGCGGTCGGCTCGTCCAGCAGCAGCACGCGGGATTTCAGCGACAGCGCCTTGGCGATCTCGACCAGCTGCATCTTGGCGACGCTGAGCTCGGACACCGGGGTGCGCGGGTCGATGTCGAGATCGAGCACCTTCAGCCAGTGGCGGGCGTCGGCATTCACCTTGGCGTAGTCGACCCGGCGCAGCGGATGCGCGGCCAGCTGCTCCAGCGCGATGTTCTCGCCGACCGAGAAGCGCGGGATCAGGTTGCGCTCCTGGTGCACCACGCCGATGCGGTGGGCGGTGGCGTCACGCGGGCCGCCGAGCTCCACCGGCTTGCCGTCGAGCAGCAGCTGCCCTTCATCCGGCCGGTGGACGCCGGTGATGATCTTGATCAACGTCGACTTGCCGGCGCCGTTCTCGCCCAAGAGGGCGTGGATCGACCCCTGCTGCAGCGTCAGCGACACGCCCTGCAGCGCCTTCACGCCAGGGAAGAACTTGCTGACGCCGCGCGCCTCGAACACGGTGGGTCCCATGGCTCAGATCCTCGCCGGCACTTTGCGCACCTTCAGCTCGCGCAGGCGGTTGACGCCGACCGCCCACAGGATCAGCACGCCGAGCACGACCTGCACCAGGAACGGGTCGATGTTGAACAGCACCAGGGCCTGGGTGATGATCGCGACGATGACGACGCCCAAGAGCGTCGCCGACACGCTGACATGGCCGCCCGACAGCACGGCGCCGCCGATGACGGGCGCGGCGAAGGACAGGATCAGCCAGTCGTCGCCGATCGTCGGCTGGCCGATCTGCAGCCGGCCCACCAGCAGGATCCCGGCCAGCGCCGCCAGCAGGCCGGAGATGGCATGGGCGCAGATCACGGTGAAGCCGACCGAGATGCCCGACAGCTCCGCCGCATGCTGATTGCCGCCGACCGCCAGGATGAAGCGGCCCAGCGCCTGGCGGTTCAGCAGGAACCACAGGCCCACCGCGACCAGCGCCGTCGGCAGCACCAGCCAGGGCAGCGGGTCGATGAAGTTGGTGTTTCCGAGGATCTTGACCGCGTCCGGGATGCCGTAGAAGGGCTGCGCCTCGGTGATGCCGAGATTGATGCCCTTGAACATCGACAGGCTGGCCAGGGTGATGACGAAGGCGCTGATGCCGGTCCAGGCGATGAAGGCGCCGTTGACCATGCCGGCGACCAGACCGATCAGCAGCGCCAGCACCGCCGCGATCGGCGCCGGCAGGCCCCAGACCTGCATCATGCCGGCGAAGCTGATCGCCGCCAGGCCGCCGATGGCGCCGACCGACAGGTTCATCTGGCCGACCGCGATGATGATCATCTGCGAGAAGGCGATCAGCGCGTTGACCGAGATCGCCAGCAGCAGCACCTGGATGTTGAGCGGCGACAGGAAGGATGGGTTGAAGGCACCAACGATGACGATCGCCAGCACCGTGACCAGGAGCGGGCCGAACCAGTCGGTCCGCGCGTAGCGGGAAAACAAGCCCATCACACCATCCTCCGGCGGGCCAGCACCGAGCGGCGCGCCATGTCCATCAGCACCGCCAGCAGCAGCAGCAGGCCGAGGAAGGCCTGGACCCAGAATTCGCCGATCTGCAGCAGCAGCAGGCCGCTGGTCAGCAGCGTCACCAGGAAGGCGCCGAGGAAGGTGCCGACCACCGAGACCCGACCGCCCGACAGCAGCGTGCCGCCCAGCACCGGGCCGAGGAAGGCCGGCAGCAGCCAGTCCTGCCCCAGTTGCCCGGCCATCGACGGCAAGGCGGCGCCGTTGCGCGCCACCAGCATCAGCGCGGCGATGCCGGCCAGGAGGCCGGACAGGGCATGGCACAGCATGAAGACGCGGCCGACGCGGATGCCGGACAGCTCCGCCGCCTCCGGCCTGGCGCCGGCGGCCAGCATCTCGCGCCCCGTCACGGTGAAGCGGTACAGCACCACCAGCAGGGCGGCGACGACGATGGCCAGCAGCAGCAGCGGCGACACCATGCCGCCGAGGAATTTCAGCCGGCCGAACAGGGCAAAGACCGGCGGCAGCTCGCGGAACGATTCCCCCCGGCTGAGGAAGATCATCACCCCGAAGAAGATGCTCATGCTGGCCAGGGTGATGATGAAGCTGTGCAGCCCGGACCGCACCACCGTCCAGCCATTGACGAGGCCCAGCGCGGCGCCGAGCGCCAGACCGCCGATCATCGCCAGCGGCCAGGGCAGGCCGGCCCCCTCGATCAGCCAGCCGCAGGTCATGGCGGCGCAGACGCCGATGGCGCCGACCGCGAGGTTCAGCCCGCCGGTGACGATCACCACCATCATCGCCAGGCCGATCATGACGTTGATCGCGGCGGTGCGGCCCAGGGCGAACAGGTTGAACGGCGACAGGAAGCCTGGGGTCAGCAGGCCGAAGGCGGCGACGAACACCGCGATCAGCACGATCAGGCCGAATTCATTGGTCAGGTAGAAGCGCGGCCGTCCCGACGGCTCGCGCGGCGTCGCCTGCGGGGGCCCGAGCTGGGCCGGGGCCGGGGTCCGGGTCGCGGCGCTGTCGTCGGCATGCATCGGTCGAACTCTGGACGGAAAAGCGGTCTGCGGCGCGTGGCGCCGATACGAAACCCGGCCGGGCTGATCCGCCCGGCCGGGGTGTCCGCTAGGACGGGCAGTTCAGGTAGGTCTTCTCGAAGCCGGCCAGCAGGGTCTTGGTGATGGCCTGCATCGCCGCCAGATAGGTGTCGACCTTGTCGGCGCCGACGAAGACGGTGCCGGAGTCGATGAAGCGGGCAGTCAGCGCGTTGGTCTTGAACGGCGCGTCGTCCTTGACCTTGCAGCCGTTGCGCAGCCGGTCGACGACGTAGGAGCCGATATAGGCTTGGCCGTACGGGTTCTGCAGCATGGTGCCGTGCAGGAAGCCGTCCTTGATCGCCTTCAGCACCACCTCGTCATGGTCGATCGCGACCATCTGGATGCGCTTGTCGCCGATGCGGCGCAGGGCGTTGGCGGCCACCACCGACGGCACCCAGGCGGTGCTGATGATGCCGTCGACATCGGCGGCATGGGCTGCGAGGTAGGCGTTGATCTTCTCTTCCGCCGGCTCCGGCGCGTCGATGTCGGCGATGACCTGCACGACCTGCGCGCCCTCTTCCTTCGCCGCCTTCTCGACGGCGTCGATACGGAGCTGGGTGTTCGGGTCGACCAGGAAGCCGGTCAGATGCAGGATGCGCTTCTTGCCGGACATCGCCTTCAGCAGCTCCTTGGTGCCGAGATAGGCAGAGTTGCCGACATCGGTGCCGAGGCAGAACTGCGCTTCCGACGGGTCCTTCAGGCAGCCCGCGGTGGCGATGACGGGCGCGCCGCTATCCGCCAGCTCAGCCACGGTGCTGACGCTGCCGACGGGGTCGCCGGGGAAGACGAGGAAGGCGTTGTAGCCCTGCGTCACCAGGCTTTCGAGCAGCTGGTTCTGCTGGCTGAGTTCCCATTTCTGCGGAACCTTGTAGTCGGCGGCGCCCAGCTTGAAGTCGCGGGCGGCGTCCTTGCCGGCCTGGTCCCAGGCGGCGAAGTACGGGTGCGGCCCTGCCGGCACCAGGGCGACCTTGGTATCATCGGCTGCGGCGGCGCTGACACTGGCCAGCAGCGCGAGGCCGGCCAGAATGGCCTTCCGGACATGACGGGACATACCCATTCCTCCCCTGTTTCTTGTCGAGAGCCGGCAAGGCGATCGGCGCCCTTGCGCGGCGCATGGAGACGCTAGTATCCAAGTGTGCAAGGCGCAATCGAATTGTGGCTGCTGCGACCAAACAGGTCGGACAATTGCCGCGAGACCGCGCCGTTCGGGGGAGGACCAGATGCCGCTCGTCGTACCGACCGACGCGCCGCCCGCCAATACAGCCGATCCGGCCGCCGATCCAGCTGCCGATTCTGCCGTGGAGCGGAGCGGTGGCCTGCCGGCGATCCGCTTCCAGCTCGACCGCCGCCTGCCGGTCGCCGACCAGGTCTATGACGCGCTGCGGGCCGCCATCGTCCGCGTCCATCTGCTGCCCGGCACCTCGATCAGCGAAAACAGCATCAGCCGCCAGTTCGGCGTGTCGCGCACGCCGATCCGCGCCGCGATCCAGAGGCTGGCGGAGGAAGGGCTGATCGATGTCTACCCGCAGCAGGGCAGCTTCGTCGCCCCGATCAAGCTGGGCGGCATCGGCGACGCCCATTTCGTGCGCCGGGCGCTGGAGGTCGCGGTGCTGCGCGAGACGGCGAAGATCTGGTCGCCGGCGATGAGCGCCGCGGCGCATGCCGTGCCGGCCAAGCAGCAGGTGCTGCTGGATGCCGGCGACCTCGACGCCTTCCATGCCGCGGATGAGGAGTTCCACCACCTGCTGATGAGCTTCGCCAACCGCGAGGGGGTGTGGACCACGATCAGTGCCGCCTGGACCCGGCTGAGCCGGTTCATGCGGCTGTTCGGCGGCCCCGACCGCCTGCCGCTGGTGATCGAGGAGCATCTGGCGATCATCGACGCGCTGGATGCGGGCAACGCGGTCGAGGCGGAGGCACGGCTGGTCACCCATATGGACCGCGCCTTCGTGCTGCTGGACCAACTGCCCGACCGCTATCGCCGCTACGTCACCGACTGAGCCTCTCGGCACCCCGCGCCAGGATCAGAATCCTCTGATCCGCCTTGCCGGCGTCGCAATTCGTCCCTTTACTCCGCGGCAACCGCACCCAACCGAGGGACAATTCCATGACCCGCCTCCGCCCCAGCGCGCTCGCCTTCACCCTGCTGGCCGCCGTCGCCGTCCCGGCCGCGATCGGCGCCCTGTCCACCCGCCCGGCCCTGGCCGCCGAGGCGCCCGCCGGCCGCACGGCAACCCTGTCGATGACCGGCGAAGGCAGCGCCAGCGCCGCCCCCGACCAGGCCATGGTGACCAGTGGCGTCGCCAGCGAGGGCAAGACCGCCCGCGACGCGCTGGATGCCAACAGCAAGGCGATGGCCGCGCTGATCGACGCCTTCAAGAAGTCCGGCATCCAGCCGGCCGACCTGCAGACCAGCGGTTTCTCGGTGCAGCCGCGCTACGCCCAGCCGAAGGAAGGGTCGAGCGAGGCGCCGCACATCGACGGCTACCAGGTGAACAACCAGGTGACGGTGCGGGTGCGCGACCTGACCAAGCTGGGCGCCCTGCTGGACACCGCGGTCTCGACCGGGTCGAACCAGATCAACGGCATCGGCTTCGACCTGGCCGACCCGTCGCCCGTGCTGGACAAGGCGCGCGAGGCCGCGGTGGCCGATGCCCGGCGCAAGGCCGAGCTGACCGCCAAGGCGGCCGGGGTGAAGCTGGGCCGCATCCTGACCATCGCCGAGCCCGGCGCCGATGCGGGCCCGCGCCCGATGATGGCCGCCTACGCCATGGACAAGCGGGGCGGCGCCCCGATCGAGGCCGGGGAGAGCGAATTCCAGGCCCAGGTGGTGGTGACCTGGGAGATCGAGCAGTAACGAGCCGAATGCCCGGCCGCAGCGCAGACGTTGCGGCCGGATCCTACTGACCCTGGATGATGTGGATGGCCTCGTAGACGCGGCGGACCTGGTCGGCATAGGACCGGCCCGCCGCGATGTTGTCCGGCCCCGCATTGTAGGCGGCGACGGCGGCCCACAGGTCGCTGCCGCCGGTGGCGACGCGCATCTCGCGCAGGATCTCGCCGCCGACCAGCAGGCAGACGCAGCGGTCCGCCAGCAGCTGGTCGCGGGTCACGCCGAGCGCCGCCAGCCGGGGATAGTGCACCGAATTGATCTGCATCATGCAGACATCCTCGGTGCCGTTGCTGTTGCCGCCATTGACCGCTTCCTGGTGCCAGCGCGTCTCGACGTAGGACATCGCCAGCAGCAGCTCGGTCTCCACCCCCGCCAGCCGGGCGGCCCGGGCCATGCAGTCGCTGGCCATGGCCGCCGCCGGCAGCAGCAGTGCGAGCGCCAGAGCTGCCGACAGCATCAGCCGTACAGATCCAGCCGGCCAACTGATCCGGGCACCCGTTCGCGGCGTATAGCCTTCAGCCATGATGGCGACCATAGACCTCGTCGCGCCGAAAGGACGGCAAGCCTATACCAAACGATCAGCCGATCAATGTCTCTGGCGTTCCGATGCCGGCCGGGCCGCAGTTCGACGCGGATTCGATTGCAATTCCGAGAGATCGAATTCCAGCCGGAGTTCCACCTCGCTTCGGATGGAACCCTTACACATCCACTTCCATCGCTGCGATATCATCGCGTTTCCTATGCATCCGACCAGTAATCTAAAGCATTTGATCTGTTTCCAAACTTTAAATCCGCCGGTATTGGCCGTCCGGCGCTGTTTTATTCATCCAAATTTGGGAACAGATATTGTATCCTTGCTGCCGCTCCCGATGCGATGCTGACGGGAGCCATTGCGGTCGGATGAGGGAAATGCGTGATCGGGCAGTGCTGGATGGTCCGTCCCGGGAGCCTGTCGGCTTGAGGCGATGACCGCTCGAATCCTGATCGTCGACGACATCGAGGCCAACGCCCATATCCTGAGCGTGGCCCTGCTCGACCAGTATTTCGAGGTCCGGGTCGCATCGAGCGGCGCCGACGCGGTCGAGGTCGCACTGGCCTGGCAGCCCGATATCGTCGTGCTGGATGTGATGATGCCCGGCATGGACGGCTACGAGACCTGCCAGCGCCTGAAGGCCGACGAGCGCACCATGCATGTCCCCGTCGTCATGGTCACGGCGCTGGACGGCGTTCCCGAAAGGCTGCGCGGGCTGGAATGCGGGGCGGACGACTTCCTGACGCGGCCGATCGACACCGAGACCTTCGTCGTCCGGATCAAGGGGCTGGTCCGCCTGAAGCAGCTGTTCGACGAATGGCGGGCACGGCACCGGACGACGCAGGCGCTGGGCCTGGCCACCGAGCCGCCGCCCGGCAACGTCAAGGTTGCCGGCACCCGGGCCCTGGTGATCGACGATTGGGATCTCGGCGCCGCCGGCGTCGAAGAGGCGCTGGCCCAGGAAGGCATCACGGCGGTGCGGGCCTCCGACGAGACGGAAGCCCTGGCGGCCAGCCGGGGCGAACCGCTGAGCCTGATCGTGATCAACCTGTCGATGCGGGGCTTCGACCCGCTGCGGCTGGTGTCGCGGCTGCGGGCCAGCGAGGCCGGCCGCGACGTGCCGCTGCTGCTGATCGCCGAAACCGACCACCGGGACCTGGTGCTGCGCGGCTTCGACCTCGGCGTGAACGACTGGATCAGCCGGCCGTTCAACCCCAACGAATTCAGGGCGCGGGCCCGCAACCAGATCCGGCGCAAGCTGTACCAGGAGCATCTGCGCAGCGCGCTCGACGGCGTCCTCAAGCTGGCGCTGACCGACCCGCTCACCAGCCTCTACAACCGCCGGTACTTCATGCGCCACCTGGACGGCGTGCTGTCGGCCGAGCACATGACCGGCGTCGGGCTGCTGATGATCGACGTCGACAGCTTCAAGACCGTGAACGACCATTTCGGCCATCAGGCCGGCGACGCCGCACTGGAGCTGATCGCCGACCGGCTGCGGCTGGAGACCCGGGTCGTCGACCTGGTGGCGCGCCTGGGCGGCGAGGAATTCGCCGTGGTCATGACCGGGATCGACATCGAGCATGTCGCCGCCGCCGCGGAGCGGATGCGGGCCGGCTTGGCGGAACTGCAGTTCAACCCCACCGGCGCCGGCGCGGTCCCCCTGACGGTGAGCATCGGCGCGGCGGTGACCGCGCAGCGCGGCACCAGCCTGGATGACCTGATGCGGGCCGCCGACCGGGCCCTGTACGCGGCGAAGGCGCGCGGACGCAACCGTGTCGAGGTCGCGTTCCTTGCCGACGGCGATGACCGGCCGGCCCGGAGCGCCTGACCCGGCAGGCTGCGGCCCGCGCCACGCCGATTCGACCAGAGTGCTGAATCGGGCGGTGCGACATCCCATCTTGGGTAAATACGCGCCATCTCGGTGGATACAGGGCGGTGGCTTCTTCACCATCCCGGCTTTAATCTGCCTTTTTAGGTAATTCCTATCCTTTGAGATGACTTCCATTCCGTCTCGAAGGACGAGATGCAGTCGATCGTCGATCGATGCGGAGGAGGCGTTCTCAATGTCTATACTTGTTGCCGAGATCGGTGCCGTCGAGACGCCCGGCACATTGGCCGGACGGCGGGATCCGCGCGCGGAGATGGCGGCACGGCTGCCATCCCTGGCGCAGCCGCTCCTGTCCTGGCTGACGGCCCGGCCAGCCCCCGGGGAAGCAACGGTGGTGCGGTCACCGATGCAGTTCGTGCACCAGGCCTGCCTGCTGGTGGCGGTGGGGATTGCCGTCGGCATCCTGTCGGCCCTGCTGCCGACGGTCGAGGCCGGCCTCCTGCTGTTCCTGTCGCTGACGCTGACCACCTCCGGCCTCGGCCTGTTCCAGGTCGTCGTGTTCCATCACTGCGCCCACGGCACCGTGTTCCGCACGCGGGAGCGGAACGAGCTGGTCGGCCGGCTGGTCTCCGCCCTGCTCCTGTTCAAGCATTTCGAGCACTACCGGAAGGAGCACATGCACCATCACAGCGCCCGCAAGCTGCTGACCGAGGAGGACGAGTACGCCGATTTCGTCCTCGGCATGTGCCGCCTGGAGGCGGCGCTGCCCAAGCGCGAGCTGTGGCGGCGGGTCCTGGTCAACGTCGTGTTCTCGCCGCGCTTCCACATCTATTTCTTCTGGCGCCGGATCCGGGCGGCGACGCGGTCGCATGACCGGGTGCACAACGCGGTGGCCGTCGCGGCCCTGGTCGTCCCGGCCCTGGCCGCCATCGCCACCGGCACCACCGTGGCCTACCTGCTGGTCTGGATCCTGCCGCTGAGCCTGCTGCTGCAATGGGCGACCATCGGCCGGATCCTGTGCGAGCACCGGTTCCCGGAGCCGGCGCTGATCGCCGCGCGGGACAAGGAATTCGTCTGCCGGGCCACGGCCGGCGTGTTCCCGGGGGCCGACCTGCCGCGGGATTCGGCCTGGTCGCCCGCGGGGTTCGCGGCATGGACCGGGTGGTGGCTGAACATGCTGACGGTGCAGCTGCTGGTCCGCGTCATCGTCCTGGTCGGCGACGCGCCGTGCCATGACTTCCACCACCGGCGGCCATCGACCAAGCTGTGGACCGACTACATCCATGCCCGGCAGAAGGATGTCGACGCCGGATGCCCCGGCTTTCCGCTGAACTACGGCGAGACCTGGGGCCTGTTCCGCGCCATCGACGAAAATCTCGCCACGCTGTCCGCCACGCCCAGGGACGCCCTGCCGGATTGGTTACACTGACTCGGGCCCGCGATCAGCCGGCTGCCGAGGCGTCCGTCTGTCCCAGGCTGCCCAATGCGGCGGGGAGCACGATGTGGACGGTGGTGCCGTGGCCCGCGTCGCTCTCGACCGTCATCAGGCCGCCATGGGCCTCCACCAGCCCCTTGGTGATCGGCAGGCCCAGCCCGGTGCCGGCGATCTTGCGGGTCAGCGCGTTTTCGAGCTGCCGGAACGGCTCCATCGCCACCGCGATATCCTCCGCCCGCATGCCGATGCCGGTGTCCCGGATCGACAGCCGGATCGACTTGTCCGGGCCGATCGCCACCTCGACGCCGACCTCGCCGCCCTGCGGCGTGAATTTGAGCGCGTTGCCGATCAGGTTGTCGAGAATCTGACGGAACCGCACCGAATCGATGTGGATGCCGATGGCGGGGTCGACCTCGGCCATCGACAGGGTGACGCCGCGCTGCTCCGCCAGCCCCTGCGCGGCCCGGACGGCCGCACTCACCACCTGTTCCAGCCGCATCCATTCGGGCTGGATCAGCAGGCGGCCGCGCGAGATGCTGGAATAGTCGAGGATGTCATTGATCAGGCGCAGCAGGTGGCGGCCCGAGGCGGCGATCTCGGCCGCATAGGAGTCGGACCTGTCGGTGGCCAGGGGTGAGGCGCGCTTCGTCGACAGGATGTCGGCCAAGCCGATGATCGCGTTCAGCGGCGTCCGCAGCTCGTGGCTCAGCGTCGCCAGGAAGGCGGCCTTCGCCTCGTTGGCGTCTTCGGCCGCCCGCATCGCCAGCCGCAGCTCCCCTTCCGCCTGCTTGCGGGCCAGCACGTCGATATAGACGGACAGGCCGCCTTCGATCAGTTCCTGGTCGCCCGGTTCGAAGGCGCGATTGACGTTCGCTTCCGTGCGGTTGCCGATCATCAGGGCATGGCCGGTCGTGCGGTCATAGGCCCACAGCACATAGGGCAGCTGCAGGATGCCGGTCAGCTCATACGCCGGGGGTTCGATCCGGCTCTGGGCCGTGGTGAAGAAGAAGTCCGGCACGCTGGGCAGCGTGATCGGCGCCGTCGCCTTCTCCCGCAGCCCGACCGCATGGGTCACCTGGAAGACCCGGCTGCCCGGACTCTGCTCGACCAGCAGGGCCGCGCGTTCGCACATCGCGTTGTCGATGACGATTTCCAGGATCCTGACACCCAGATCCTCCGGCCCCATCGCGGCATCGGCCAGGCGGTGGGCCTCGCGGATCAGCTTGGCCAGGGTGCGGCTGCGCCGGGCCTCGCGAAAAGCCTGGCTCTGTTCCTCCTGCAGCCGGATCAGGCGGGCGCCGAGGTCGTTGCACTCGCGCTGGTAGTAGGCGAGTTCCCGTTCGAGCTGGCCCGGCGACGGACCGATGGTGGAGCGCGGGCGGCCTGTCATCGGGCGGACAATATGGTCAGCAGCCCGGTCCAGTCGAGCGGCCGGCTGTAGCCGTCAAAGGGCGCGATCTCGACACCGGAGTAGAAGCCGAGGAAGGGGATGGCGGGGTCGAGGCCCCTGGCCACCAGCTCGGCCTCTTCCACCGCGGCGCCGCTGCGGGCACTGGCCCGGCCGGCGCAGTCGATGTAGAGCGCCAGCAGCGGCTGCCCTTCGCGCTTCGTGGCGTTGATCGCGCCGATGCCGTTGCGGACGCTGTCCAGCATCAGCGCGTTGTCGCGCGCCATGATCTGCACCCGCGTGCCGAGGTGGAAATCCTTCTCGAACAGCGTGATCGACCCGGTGCTGCGGTTGGCCCGCAGGATCAGGCGGTTGACGTAGCTGTTCTCGTCATAGGGCGCGTAGGGGTCGCCCTGCTTCTCGCCGAGCGTCGCGATCAGCGACAGGTCCTGCGACGAGGTGCTGCCCAGGGTGACGCCCAGCATGCGCTCGATCACCTCAAGCGCCGGCTTGCCGTCGAGCTCGAACACCTCCGCACCCTCGATGCGGGTGATCTCCATGAAGGTGCTGACCGGCCGGCAGCCGTGCAGGATCACCGTGTCGTCCCGCACCGCCGGCGGAAACACCAGCGCGACGGCGGCATGCTTGGCGACGCCGCGGCCGTCGAAGACCCAGCCATCCGACAGGTTCATGTCGGTCAGGGTGCCACCGCCGATCAGGCGGATGCGGCGGCCGTCAAGGCCGGATTCCAGGCCTTCGATCAGGTCGCTGGCCGGATGCAGCCGCAGCGGCGACGTGTTGGCGACGCTGTCGTAGAACATCAGGACCACGGCATCATCCGCCGCGGCTTCGGCCAGGGCCCGCCCGAAGGCGATGCCGGCCTCGTGCTCGCCCTGCCGCAGGTCGCGGTTGACGACGATCCGGGGCAAGGGCGCCGCCTCGTCCCCGAAGGCGACGAGCCCGACCTCAAGCCCGCTGTAGCCGAGGCCGTCGCGCCAGATCACCCCGGCGGCCGAGCCGCCGACGATCAGCACCTCATCGCCGAAAGTAGCCCGCAGGGCGCCCAGGATCTCGCCGGCATCGTGCTTGCCGCCGCAGAAGACGAGCAGGAGGCGCGGGGCGATGTCCCCCATGGTGGCGCGGCATTGCTCGATCGCCGCCGCAGCCGACGCACTTTTCCCGTGACCGATCGCAACCATCGCCTGTCCTCGCCGCCGGCGGGCTGCACGCCCGTCCGAACGGCCATTCAGCGTCACATCCTGCCGTTTGTCTATCGACGCCGACGGGGTGGGCCGGCCGGGGAGCCATGCCCGATGCGCGGCTCAGCCCCGGATCGATGCGGCGAGGCGGGCCGCGCGCCTGGGCGCAGCGCACCGACAGGCGGCGCCACGGTTGTTCAAGCGCTCAGGCGTTGCTCGCCGGCAGCATCTCCGCCGGCTCGCAGGCCGAGTGGCGCAGCGTGTGGCGATCGCCCGCGCCCTGGTCACCCCCCGCTTCCTGCGTAACCCCGACGGAATTCATCATGGCGATCGGACAGCCAGAGCGCGGCCCAATTCGGCGTCAACCCAGCCCGGGCATAGTGCGAGCCGCCGCCACAGGCCGGTCTCGGCCGCGT
>NZ_JBYRFX010000736.1:0-7797 GCF_057815775.1 Inquilinus sp. | reverse complement strand
GCTGTTCGACCTTCTCGAACTTCACCGTGCTGCCGGAGATCGCGCTGGCGAAGGTCAACCCGGACGCGCCCTTCGACAAGATCTGCTACATCGGCTGCGGCGTGACCACCGGCATCGGCGCTGTAATCAATACGGCGAAGGTCGAGGAAGGCGCGACCGCGATCGTGTTCGGGCTCGGCGGCATCGGGCTGAACGTGATCCAGGGCCTGCGGCTGGCCGGGGCGGACATGATCATCGGTGTCGACCTGAACAATTCGAAGAAGGAATGGGGCGAGCGCTTCGGCATGACCCATTTCGTGAACCCGAGCGAGGTCGAGGGCGACCTGGTGCCGTATCTGGTCAACCTGACCAAGCGCGGTGCGGACCAGATCGGCGGCGCGGACTACACCTTCGACTGCACCGGCAACACCAAGGTGATGCGGGCGGCGCTGGAAGCCTCCCACCGCGGCTGGGGCCAGAGCATCGTGATCGGCGTGGCCGGCGCGGGGCAGGAGATCTCGACCCGTCCGTTCCAGCTGGTGACCGGGCGGGTGTGGAAGGGGTCGGCCTTCGGCGGCGCGCGGGGCCGGACCGACGTGCCGAAGATCGTCGACTGGTACATGTCGGGCAAGATCGAGATCGACCCGATGATCACCCACAAGCTGCCGCTCGAGCGGATTAACGAAGGCTTCGACCTGATGCATGCGGGCACGTCGATCCGCACCGTGGTCGAATTCTGATGACGCGTCCGATCCGTATGAAGCATTGAGGGGGAAATAGGACGAAAGGACGACCATGACGCCCGTGATCGGACGCCGCGGCTTCATGCTCGGCGGTGCCGCCCTGGCCGCTTCCGGCGCGCGGCTCGCCCATGCCCAGGATCTGCCGCGGGTCCGGGTCGGATCGCTGCAGTTCGGCACGGTGAACTGGGAGCTGGCGGTGATCCGCGACGGGCTCGACCGCCAGCACGGTTTCGTGCTCGACCCGCTGGTGCTTGCCGACCAGGACGCCACCGCGATCGCCTTCCAGTCCGGCGAGGTCGACGCCATCGTCACCGACTGGATCTGGGTGGCGCGGCAGCGCGAGGCCGGTCGCGACTACACCTTCGTCCCGTTCTCGCTCACCGTCGGCGCGCTGATGGCCGATCCGAAAACCGGTATCCGCACCATCCAGCACTTGGCCGGCAAGCGGCTCGGCGTCGCCGGCGGCGCCGATGACAAGAGCTGGGTGCTGATCCAGGCCTATGCCCGCAAGGCCGCCGGCATCGACCTGCCGCGCGCGGCCAATATCAACTTCGCGGCGCCGCCGCTGTTGAACCAGTTGGCGTTGCGCGGCGACCTCGATGCCGTGCTCAACTTCTGGCAGTTCAATGCGCGGCTCGCGGCCAAGGGCTTCCTGCCGGTGGTGGAGATCGCCCGCATCCTGCCGGAACTCGGGCTCGACCGGCCCCCGCCACTGCTGGGCTGGGTGTTCCGCGAGTCCTGGGCCGCAGCCAATCCGGACCTGGCGCGGGGCTTCCTCGACGCGTCCTTCGCCGCCAAGGCAATGATGAAGACCGACGATGCGGTGTGGCAACGGCTGCGGCCCGAAATGCATGCGGAGGACGACATCGTGTTCGCCGCCCTGCGCGACGGCTACCGCGCCGGCATCCCGGCCGGCCCCAGCCCGGCGGATTCGGCGGCGGCCGGCACCGCCCTGCGCCTGATGGCCGCGATCACGCCGGCCGCGGTCGGCGGGCTCAAGGCCCTGCCAGCCGGCACCTTCTGGACCGGATATGGCGGTTAGCGCCATGCCGGCCACGGCCGGGGCCTCCGCAGCCACCCGGCGTTGGCGCTGGCTGCTGTCGCTGGCGATCCTGGCCGCGATCTGGCAGGTCGCGGCCCTGCTGGCCGACAGCGCCACGTTGCCGTCGCCGGCGGCGGTCGCCGCTGCGGCCTGGCAGCATCTGATCGACGGCGACCTGCTGCGCGATGTCGCCATCACCCTGGCCCGGGTGGTGGTCGCTTTCGTCGTCGCCATGGTCCTGGGCAGCGTCATCGGTCTCGCGCTCGGCCGCAGCCGGCTGCTGGACGAGCTGTTCGACGGCTGGCTGGTGATCGCGCTGAACATGCCGGCGCTGGTGACCATCGTGCTGTGCTACGTCTGGTTCGGGCTGAACGAGGCGGCGGCGGTGCTGGCCGTCGCCATCAACAAGGCGCCGCTGGTGGTGGCGATCACCCGCGAGGGCGCCCGGACGCTGGACCGGTCGCTGCTGGAGATGGCGCAGCTGTTCGGCGTGCCGCGCGGCCGGGTGCTGCGGCGGATCGTGCTGCCGCAGCTGGCGCCCAGCCTGATGGCCGCCGCGCGCTCCGGCCTCGCCCTGACCTGGAAGATCGTGCTGGTGGTCGAGCTGCTGGGCCGGCCGAACGGCGTCGGCTTCCAGATCCGCAGCTTCTTCAACTTCTTCGATATTGCCGGGATCCTGGCCTACACCCTGGTGTTCATCGCCGTGATCCTGGCGATCGAGGCCTTCATCCTGCAGCCGCTGGATCGTGCGGCCGGCCGCTGGCGGGCACCGTGATCGGCGTCGCACTGCAGGGCATCCGGCGGCGCTTCGCCAGCCCGGTGCCGCGCGAGGTGCTGGACGGCGTCGACCTGTCGATCGGCGGCGGCGAGTTCGTCGCCCTGGCCGGCCCCTCCGGCCGGGGCAAGACCACGCTGCTGCGCATCCTCGGTGGACTCGATTCTGGCTATCAGGGCCGCATCGACTGGCCGGACGGCCCGCCGTCGCGCCGCGCGGCGGTGTTCCAGGACCCGCGGCTGGCGCCCTGGCTGACCATCCTGCAGAACCTGATGCTGGTCGCAGACCGCACAGCCGAACCGCGGGCGCGCGAGTTGCTGGCAGCGGTGGAGTTGGCGGACAGCGCCGATGCCTATCCCGGCCAGCTGTCCGGCGGCATGCAGCGCCGGGCGGCACTGGCCCGGGCGCTGCTGGTCAGGCCGGACCTGCTGCTGCTGGACGAACCGCTGGTGTCGCTCGACCACGCTTTGGCCGGCCGGATGCGCGCCCTGCTGGCCGGCTATTGGCGGCAGCACCGCCCGACCGTGCTGCTGGTCACACACGATTTGCGCGAGGCTGTGACGCTGGCCGACCGCGTGGTGGTGCTTGGTGCCGGGGCAGGCCGGGTCTCGCTGCAGCGGGGTATCGACCTGCCGCATCCGCGCGACCCGGCGGACCCGCGCATCGACACCATCGTCGCCGCCCTGCTGCATGTCGACCCCGGCCTGGCTGTGCCGGCGGAGGAGCGTGAGGCCTGAACCTACTTCGCCGGCAGTGGCGTGTTCGGCCAGGTCGGGCGGTTGCCGGCGGTCCAGTCCTGCATGCCGCCGGGAAACCATTGGACAGCGGTGTAGCCCTCCGCCACGGCACGCCGGGCGGCGTTCCAGGACATCCAGCAATTCGCCTCGCAATAGAACACCAGCGGCCGGGCGGGGTCGCCCAGGGTCAGCGCCGCCAGCGCGTCGTGGAAATACGCCTCCATCTCCACCGACAGCGCACCGAAGCCGGTGTTGGCCAGCCAGACGCTGCCCGGGATGTCGTGGCGGGCCGGCGGTCGCCACAGCGTGTCCGGCGGCAACTTGTCCGGCCGCGGCGGCTGCGGCAGCACATCGATCAGCAGGACCGGGCCGCTGCGGATCATCCGCTCCAGCCCCGCCGCGTCGATCACGGTCGCGCCCTTCAGCGTCGCCGGCACCGGGGCGCGATAGTCCTCGATACGGTAGCCGTCCGGCTCCGCCGTCTGGCCCAACGCCGGGCCGGCGGTCAGCGCCAAGGCGAGAACGGCGAAGCGGAGGAGGCGGGCAGGGGCCATGCCGGGCTCAGGGCACCGGCTGGCCATGGGCGTCGAGCAGCGGCACGCCGTAATCCTTGAGGATCGCGGTGATGGCGTCCTGGTTCTCGCGGATCAGCTTGTTGATCTGGTTCTTCCAGTCGTTCTCGCCGGGCCGCACCCCCATGGTGATGTAGAAGTCCAGCTTGGTGTCCTTGGGCTCGTTCAACAGCGGCGTCACCACCAGCGCATCGCCATGCTGCTTGGCGAAATAGCCGGCGATCGGCCCCCACAGCACGGCGACGTCGATCTGCTTCGACGCCAGGTCCTCGACCATCTGCTTGCCCGGCGCGTCGTAGCGGCTGTCGACATAGAGCGGGTAGGGCCGCGCCTGCACCATCAGTCCGTTGCGCGCCGCCAGGTTGGCCGGCGGCGTGCCGGCGGTGATGCCGAGATGCAGCGTCTGCAGCCGTGGGTCGGCCAGGCCACTGAGGTCGGCCAGCTTGTCCTCCCGCCGCGTCACCAGGACATAGCCGGAGCGGTAATAGGGGTTGGTGTTCTGCACCAGCTCCGCCCCGACGACGATGCCCATCACCAGGTCGCAGCGCCGGGCGCGCAGCGTCATGCGCAGGAAGCCGGTCGAGTTCGGGAACCAAGTGTAGCGCAGCGGTACGCCCAGCTTGGCGGCCAGCAGTTCGGCGATCTTGTTCTCGAAGCCTTCGCCCTTGTCGTTGGAGAAGGGCGGGTTGGCCGGGTCGGAGCAGACGCGCAGGGCCGAGCGGTCGATCGCCTCCGGATGCGGCGGGTCGGCCCACGCCGGAAGGGTGGCGGCGGACAGAAGGGTGGCGCCGGCGAGGAGGCCGAGCGCCGCGATACGCCGGGAGAGGGTCATCATGCCGGGCGCCCTAGCCGGGCGTTCCCATGCAGGCATTTTCCGCGTCGGCATAGTCCTTGGACTTCTTCTCGTACTTGGCCGGCCGGCCGCGTCCCACGACACCGTCGGACCGGGCCTTGAGATAGGCATAGATGTCGTTGATGTAGCACATCACGTTCGGGTCGGAGCCGAGCGACGGCATCTTCTTGTCGTTCGCCGTGCCCACATCCTGCTTGCCGTTGACCACCGTGTCGAGGAACTGGTCGAAGCTGAGCGTCTTGAGCGAGTCGACCAGGGCCGGGGCGAAGCTGCTTCCCTCCCCATCCGGGCCATGGCAGACGTAGCAGATGCCGTTGTAGCGCCGGAACCCGTTATAGACCGGCCAGTCGACCGTGCCGTCTGCCGCGATGTGATAGGGCTTTTCCTCGTCTGCTGCTGGGGCCGCTGCCGGGGCTGCCGCCGCGGGCGCTGCGGCTGGTGCACCTGCCGCCGGCGCCGGGGTGGCCGGCGTGCCGCCGCTGTCCTGGGCGAAGCCCGGGCCGGCGATGCCGCCGATCGCGATCAGGCTGCCGGCCAGGATGGCGGCGCGAAGCAGAAGGGGACGGAAACGCATCCTCGATCCTCTCGAGTGGCTGGCACAGGCCGCAAAGAAAAGGAGGCGGGCCGAAGCCCGCCCCCAGGCACAGGGAGGCTTCAGTCAGGAATGGCGAACACGTTCAAAGTGCCGCCCAGCTGGGTGTATTGCGACAGCGACTCATATGCGCCGACGGCGCCCAACCCTTCCTGCGGGTTGGTCAGCCCTGCCGCCATGCCAATGCCGGCCCAGCCGCCGACACCGGAAAGGACAGCGATGTACTGCTTGCCCTTGTAGGTATAGGTGTTGATGTTGCCGATGATCCCCGACGGGGTCTTGAACCGGTACAGCTC
The DNA here is from genome assembly GCF_057815775.1 of Inquilinus sp. Taxonomy (NCBI): domain Bacteria; kingdom Pseudomonadati; phylum Pseudomonadota; class Alphaproteobacteria; order Rhodospirillales; family Rhodospirillaceae; genus Inquilinus; species Inquilinus sp. Next base: position 2,208 of record NZ_JBYRFX010000736.1, on the reverse strand, counting down.
CTTGCCGGTCTTGGCATCCACCGCCTTCAGATAGCCTTCCAGCGTGCCGTAGAAGACGACGCCGCCGGCCGTGGCCAAGGCTCCGCTCCACACCGAGAACGGCTCCGGGATCGACCAGGCGATCTTGCCCTTCTCCGCATCCCAGGCGATGAAGTTGCCGAGGTTGTTGCCGCCCGGTGCCGGATACATGCTCAAGGTCGCGCCGACATAGGGCTGGCCGGCGGTGTAGGCGACCTTGTACGGCTCGTAATCCATGCAGACATGGTTGGTCGGCACGTAGAACAGGCCGGTCTCCGGCGAGTAGGCCGCCGGCTGCTGGTCCTTCGACCCCAGCGCCGCCGGGCACACGCCCTGCGAGTTGGTGTCTTCGCCGTTGGCCTCGGTCGAGTACTTCTTGTCACGCACCGGCAGGCCGGACTTCAGGTCGATCTTGCTGGCCCAGTTTACGGCCGGATCGTACTTCTCGGCCACCAGCAGTTCGCCGGTCACCCGATCCATGGTGTAGCCGAAGCCGTTGCGGTCGAAATGGACCAGCAGCTTGCGGTCCTTCCCGTCGAACTTCTGGTCGGTCAGGATCATCTCGTTGACGCCGTCATAGTCCCACTCGTCATGGGGCGTCATCTGGTAGACCCACTTCGCCATGCCGGTGTCGGCGTCACGGGCGAAGATCGTCATCGACCATTTGTTGTCGCCGGGCCGCTGCACCGGGTTCCAGGTGCTGGGGTTGCCGGAGCCGTAGTAGATCAGGTTGGTTTCCGGATCATAGGAGGTCCACCCCCAGGTGGTGCCGCCGCCGATCTTCCACTGATCGCCCTGCCAGGTCGACGTGCCGGAATCCTTGCCCACCGGCTTGCCCATCGAGGTGGTCTTGACCGGGTCCATCAGCGTGTCGGCATCCGGGCCCATCGACGAGGCGCGCCACACCAGCTTGCCGGTCTTCAGGTCGTAGGCCGTCAGGTGGCCGCGGACGCCGAATTCGCCGCCGGAATTGCCGATCAGCAGCTTGTCCTTGACCACTAGCGGCGCCGAGGTGCCGGTCTCGCCCTTGGTGGCGTCGCCGTCCTTGACGCTCCACACCACCTTGCCGGTCTTGGCATCCAGCGCCACCACCGTGGTGTCGGCCTGGTGCAGGAAGATCATCCCGTCGCCATAGGCGACGCCGCGATTGACCGTGTCGCAGCACATCACCGGGATGACGTTCGGGTCCTGCTTCGGTTCGTATTTCCAGATGATCTTGCCGTTGTTGGCGAGATCGAGGGCATAGACGGTGTTCGGGAACGGCGCATGAATATACATCGTGTCGCCGATCACCAGCGGCCCGCCTTCATGGCCGCGCAGGACGCCGGTGGAGAAGGTCCAGGCGACCTGCAGATCCTTTACATTCGCAGTGGTGATCTGCTTCAGCGCGCTATAGCGGGTGTTGGCATAGTTGCCCGCCGGCTGGGTCCACTGGTTCGGATCCTTCTGCAGCGTCAGCAATTCGTCATTGGCTTGTCCGGACACCGGGAAAGCCGCCAGCGCGAAAACGAGCGCCAAGGCGGACCCGGAAGTGCGCAGCAATCTGGGCATTCAGTTCCTCCCATTGATCGCGATGCGGGATCCGCGACGATGCCAGCGGCATGTCGGGGGTCCGCCTCGAAGATCGCCCGTTGCATCGGACCGGCCCCGTTTGGGCCGATCGCAGTGCTTGATTATGAAAGCGACCGTCCCCAGTTTGGGTAATATTCCAATTTTCAGTCAATTGCGAAACGCGCAAATGGCATTGTTCTTTGGTACGACACCAGTATTGTGCATTTGCGAGATTGTGGAACAAATTATACCAAAGTACAAAGACTTAGTATTGTCGACGGTATTGTCGAATATTTTCGAATTCCGGATGGCGCATTCCGCAGTGAAGCGAAGTTTGAAATCTCGTGCTGCGCTGCGGCATCGCCCATTCCCACGCGCTGATCTGCCGTACATTGAATAGTGGCCGGTGATCGCGGAACGCCACCAAGTAAAGCCGGCAGGGAGGCGCGCCGCACCCGCATGTCGTGATGGCCGCAGACGGCGAGGGCATGCTCGCGCCGGCCCAGAATCACATCGGCCCTACGATGCGCCCCCGGAGTCGCCCTGCCGCGGCGGCTCGCCCGGCCGGCAGGGCGGGATCATCGGGTGGGTGCCGAGATGGGCCAGGCGGATCGACAATTCGCGGATGGTCGGCGCGGT
>NZ_JBYRFX010000735.1:0-4791 GCF_057815775.1 Inquilinus sp. | reverse complement strand
CGCTCGGGCAGGGCACGCTCGCCGGGCTGGCGAACAATGCCGGCATCGCCGTGCCCGGTCCGCTGCTGCAGATCCCGATCGACGATCTGCGGCGGCAGCTGGAGGTCAATCTGGTCAGCCAGCTGGCCGTGACCCAGGCCTTCGCGCCGCTGCTGGGCACCGACCCGGCGCGGACCGGGCGCAGGGGCCGCATCATCATGGTGTCGTCAGTCGGCGGCCGCCGCGCCATGCCGTTCAACGGCCCTTATTCCGCGTCCAAATTCGCGCTCGAAGGCCTGTCGGAAAGCCTGCGGCGTGAGCTGATGCTGTTCGGCATCGACGTGGTCGTCGTCGCGCCCGGCACCATCGAAACACCGATCTGGGACAAGGCCGAGACGGTTGATCTGGCACCCTTCGCCGGCTCGCCCTACGAAGCGCCGCTGGCCAGGTTTCGCCAGCTCGCGCTGACCATGGGCCGGCAGGGGCTGCCGGCCGACCGGGTCGGCACCATCATCGTCCGGGCGCTGACGGCGGCACGGCCCAAGGCGCGCTACGTGATCGCGCCGAGCCCGGCGGGGATCCTGCTGCAGAGCCTGCTGCCCAGCCGGATGATGGACCGCATAATCGCCCGCCGGCTGGGGCTGCGGCCGGCGGCGCCATCGACATAGCCGTGAGGCCCGGGGCTCAGCTGGTGAAGTGCCGCCCGAGACCCAGGCCGGCCAGCCCGCGGCGATAGGCGATCGAACTTCGGTCGGCGGCGATGTGCGCTTCCGCCATCAGGTCGAGCGGCAAATCCTCGGGGTGCTGGTTCTCCACGATCGCCCGGTCCTCCTCGAAGATGCGGCGGTTGAACTCGTAGACCGGCTCCGGCGGGCCGTCCGTGTCGAAATCCCGCACGATCGGCACGAACAGCCGGGTGCGGCGGGCCGAGACGGGGCAGGCGGCGTTGAAGATCGACAGGCGCTTGCCCTCGGGAAAGAAGATGGTCAGGCGCGGGCTGAACGGCAGCTCGATCTCGAAATAGCGCCGCCACAGGAAGCCCTCGGGCGCCGCCAGGTCCAGGCCATGCGGGAAGTTCGGCACGTCGCTGATGTAGTCGGCGGTCAGCAGCCGGCCGGTCCAGGCGACCTGGTAGGAGGGCACGACCGGGTTGCCGCGGTTGGCGAAGGTCTGGTCGTGGATCCAGGCGAAATGGGCGACGTCGATGAAGCCTTCGCACTGGCGCCCGGCCGATCCGGCGATGTCGATCCAGGGCGGGACGATCTGCTGGAAGCCGGGTTCGTCCCACAGCGGGAAGGACGGCATCAGGGCCGGGTCCGCATCGGGGTCGAGCGAGGTCCAGACCAGCCCGAAGCGCTCGATCGCCGGGAAGGTCGCGATCCGCAGGCGCGATGGGATCGTGCCGCCCGGATCGGCCGGGATGGCCCGGCAGGCACCGTCCGGCCCGTAGCGCAGCCCGTGGTAGCGGCAGACGATCTCCTCGCCCTCGACCCAGCCCATCGACAGGGGCACGCCGCGATGGATGCACAGGTCTCGCGCCACCACCGGCCGCCCGTCCGGCGTGCGGTACAGCACCAGGCGCTCGTCGAGCAGCGTCGCCGCGATCGGCGTGCCCGGCACCAAATCGGCTGACCGGGCCACCGGGTACCAGAAGCGCGCCAGGATCTGCCAGTCATGCGGCTCGAAACTGCAATTCCGCGGCGCCTGCAGCGTCGCGTCACCGGCGGCGGCGGAGCAATCGGGGGACATCGGCATGGCCTCTCATGGACGGAGGTCCATGGTTTCCATGCCGGATGACGCGATCATGTCGCCGCGGGCTACGGATGACACGCGACGGCGCGTCCGCCGCGGCCCGCCTTCGGATCAGTTCAGGAAGTCGCCATGCTTGCGGACATGCTCGGCCAGGCCCAGCGTGTGCTCGCGCACCAGCCGCTCGGCCAAATCGGCGTCGCGGGCTTCGAGGGCCTCGACGATTTTCTGGTGGTCGGCCACCGAACGCTGCGCCCGGTGGTCCTGGCCGATCGTCACCCGGCGGATGCCGCGCATGTGGATGAACAGGTTGTCGGTGATGTCGACGATCATCTGGCAGCCGCTGCTGCGGATGATCTGCTTGTGGAAGGCGATGTTGGCGTCGGAATACTCGCTGACATGCTCCTCCGGGTCGCGGTCGCGGAACACGTCGACATAGTCGTGCAGCTTACGGATCTGGGCGTCGGTGGCGACCTGAGTGGCCAGCCTGGCGGCCATGCCCTCCAGCGCCGCCCAGACCGTGATCATCTCCAGGACCTCGGCCTTGGTCTTGCGGATGACGAAAATGCCGCGGCGGGGGACGGAGCGGACGAAGCCCTCCTGCTCCAGCAGCGTCATCGCCTCGCGGATCGGGGTTCGGCTGACGCCCAGCATCTCGCTCAGCTGCCGCTCCTCCAGCTTGATCTCGCCGGTGTGGCCGTAGATGTCCATCTCGGTGATGGCCTGCTTCAACGCCTTGTAGGCCTTGATCCGGAAGCTCGATTCGGTGTCGAGCGGCTTCACGTCGATCTGTGGAAAGCTCATCGAGGGCCCTTCTGTCGGCGCGGCCGGCGTTCCCTTCGGCTATAGCCCCGGGCGCCGCTGGCCACAAGTATACCGTGGACGAGAGTCCAAAGGCAGTCTCCTCCCTTCGGCCCAATTCTGTTAGGCTGATTGACATCAAGTATTTTGTATACCACCATAAGCCTCGGTCGGCTGCTCAGCGGCCTTTGTCTCCAAGAAAACGGGAGGAAGGCGCGACCATGAAACTCTGCATCTATGGCGCCGGGGCCATTGGCGGCTATCTCGGCGTCCAGCTTCACCGGGCGGGGGTCGAGGTCAGCCTCGTTGCCCGTGGCCTGCATCTCGAGGCGATGCGCCAGAACGGCTTGGCGCTGAAGATCGACGATGAGACCCGCATCGCCCGCATCCGCTGCACCGACAATCCGGCCGATCTCGGGCCGCAGGATTATGTCGTCATCAGCCTCAAGGCCCATTCGGTGCCGGGGGTGGTGGAGGCGATGCAGCCGCTGCTGGGGCCGGACACCGCCATCGTCACCGCGGTGAACGGCCTGCCCTACTGGTACTTCTACCGGCATGGCGGCGCCTTCGAGAACCGCACGATCGAGACCGTCGATCCCGGCGCGCTGCAATGGAACCGCCTGGGGCCGCAGCGCGGCATCGGCTGCATCGTCTATCCGGCGACGGAGGTGGTATCGCCCGGCGTGGTCGAGCACCACTACGGCGACAAATTCCCGATCGGCGAGCCCGATGGCAACCGCTCGGCCCGCATCGTCGCTCTGCATGAGGCGATGCAGGCGGCCGGGCTGCAGGCGCCGATCCGCGACAACATCCGCGACGAGATCTGGCTGAAGCTGTGGGGCAATCTCTGCCTCAACCCGATCAGCGCGCTGACCCATGCGACGCTCGACGTCATCACCGGCGACCCCGCCACCCGCGACGTTGCCCGGCGCATGATGGCCGAGGCGCAGGCGATCGGCGACCGGCTCGGCGTGCAGTTCCGGGTCAACATCGAACGCCGGCTCGACGGCGCCGGCGCGGTCGGTGCCCACCGCACCTCGATGCTGCAGGATCTCGATCGCGGCCGGCCGATGGAGATCGACCCGCTGGTCACCGTGATCCAGGAGCTCGGCCGCATGGTCGGGGTGCCGACCCCGACCGTCGACACCGTGCTGGCCCTGGTGCAGCAGCGGGCCGGCATCGCCGGCCTCTACAGCCCGGCCCCGCGAACCGCCGAGACCAAGCGTGCCCCGGCGCTGGTCCCGGCCTGATCCATCCCGCCCATTCATCCCAAGCAGCCGCAAGAGCCGCTTTCCCCCGAGGAGGAACCCAGCCATGAGAGCCGAAGACATTCTCCGCCAGAAGGACACGCGCATCGTCATGATCCGCGTCGGTGAGACGGTGGCCACCGCCGTGTCGCTGATGACGAAGGAGATCGTCGGTGCGCTGGTGGTCAAGGAGGTGTGCCGCACCGAGGGCAATGTCGTGGTCGGGGTGTTCTCCGAACGCGATGTCGCCCGGGCGCTCGCCACCCATGGCGCCGCGGCGCTGGCGATGCAGGTCTCGGCCTTCATCGGCCGCACCGTGATCAGCTGCGAGCCGCGCGACAGCATCGAGACGGTGCTGCGGCTGATGGATGAGAACCATATCCGGCACGTGCCGGTGATGGAGGACCACACCCTGGTCGGGGTGATCAGCGCCCGCGACCTGATCCGCCACTTCCTGCACCAGGCCTCGCCGGCGCTGCAGGACCCGGCGCCGGCCGTGGCCCACGCCTGATTTCCGGTTTCATCGATCGCACCGCGGCGGCCTGAATCGCTGCCGCGGGCGATCCTGTCTCTGTGCAATGCGGCGCCGTCTCCGGGCCGCGTGGGGAGGTCTGTGTCCATGCGGGTAGGAGTGTTGCGTGAGCGCCGGGAGGGCGAGCGCCGTGTGGCGGCGACGGTGGACAGCGTGAAGAAGCTGATCGCGCTGGGTGCCGTGGTGGTGGTGGAAGCGGGTGCGGGCCTGGGCAGTGCGGTGACGGACGACGCCTACCGGTCGGCGGGGGCGGAGGTGGCGGCGGATGCAGCCGCGGCCCTGGCCGGCGCCGATGTGGTGCTGAAGGTGCGGCGTCCGCTGCGGGCGGGGGAGGGCGAACTGGACGAGCTGTCGCTGATCCCGCGCGGGGCCACGCTGATCGGCATCCTGGAGCCCTATGACGATGCCGAGAGCTTGGCGGCCTACGCCTCGGCCGGCATCGAGAGCTTTGCCCTGGAGCTGGTGCCGCGGATCACCCGGGCG
>NZ_JBYRFX010000734.1:0-3480 GCF_057815775.1 Inquilinus sp. | reverse complement strand
GCCGGCTTCGGCGAGCAGGGATCCTGTACCTTCGGCGGGGGCTTCTGAGGCCATTCGGAAACGCTACTGGTGAGGCCGTCTGACGGCGGCTTGTCCGCGTCCGGTGCTCACGGACGTAGATGTCCGCTGCGCTCCGGTTCTCGAAGCCACCGCCAGCCGACTCACACCAGCGCGTTTCCCAACGGTCTCCAACATTGTCTCGGAGGAAGGGCGCTCAGCCCTCGAACACAAGCTGGATGCGATCGCTGGCAAAGCTGGACAGGCCGAATTCGACGACCTTGCCCTCGGCGTCGACATTAAGCGCCTCGGTCGCCATCACCGGCCGGGTGCGTGCGATCTCCAGCAGGCGCTGCTCCCGCGCATCCGGCAGTCGGGCCGAGACCCGGGTGCGGCGGCGGGTGTAGTCGGAGATGCCGTAGCGGGCGAAGCTCGCCGTCACCGACCCGGTCTCGCGGAAGATCTCGACCAGCCCGGGAAAGCGGGTGGCGGGGAAATAGTGGCTGGCGAGGCTCAGCGGCAGGCCGTCGGCATGCGACCGCGTGTCCAGCCGGATCACCCGCACGCCGGTGGCGATCTCCAGCTCCCGCGCCACCGCGGCCGGGGCGGGTTCGATCGCCGATTCCAGCAGCTCCAGCCGGGCGGGCCGGTTCTCGCGGCGCATGTTCTCGTGGAACCGCGTGCGCCGGCCGATCAGATAGGCGATGGCGCCGAGATGGACGAAGGTGCCGCGGCCCTGGGTGACGTCGACCAGCCCGTGCTCCTCCAGCTCGGCCATCGCCCGTCGCACCGTGTGGCGGTTGACGCCGAAGCGCGTCGACAGCTCCGCCACCGTCGGCAGACGCGCCCCGCCGGCCTGGACGCCGTCGCGGATCTCGCTCTCCAGCGTCTCGCTGATCTGCCGCCACAGGGCGACGCCCGCGCCGCGGCTCAGCGTGCTGCCGTTCGTCGGGCTCATACCTCCGTCACGCAAATTTCATCCTTCCCAGCTTGCGGCTGTCATTGGATTCGGCTCATGATCTAAACATACGGATGACTAGATGAATAGGCAATAGGTCTATCGCCCTATGAACAGCGAAACCGAACAGCGCCAGGACTGGATGTCGATCCTGGCCAAGGCCGAGCCGGCCGCGCTGGACCGCCTGTGGTCCGCGCTGGAGGTCACGGACGCCTTCACCACGCTGCGCCCTGCCGAGACCGGCATGGTGATGGTGCGCGGCCGCGCCGGCGGCGACGGCATGGCCTTCGCCCTGGGTGAGATGACGGTGACGCGCTGCACCGTGAGGCTGGATGGCAGCGACGTGCTGGGCTTCGCCTATGTCGCCGGCCGGGACCGCCGCCACGCCGAGATCGCGGCCCGGGCCGACGCCCTGCTGCAGACCGCGCGACGCGCCGTGGTCGAGGCCGCGCTGGTCGCCCCGCTGCGTCAGGCCCAGGCCGGGGCCCGGGATGCGGCGCGGCGCAAGGCGGCGGCGACCCGGGTCGACTTCTTCACCATGGTGCGAGGGGAGAATCCGCGATGACTGCAACACTCGGTTCTTCGCAGCTGGTCGCGGGGGCGCTGCTGCCCGGCTTTGCCGATGCCGTGCTCGGCGGCCAGGCGGTGTTCCGCGCCGTGCTCGACGCGCTCTCCCGGCCCGGGCGGGCGGTGGCCTGTCCCGAACCGCTGCCGGCGCCCGCGCCGCTGGGGGCCGCCATGGCGGCGGTGGCGCTGACCTTGGTCGATTTCGACACGCCGGTCTGGCTCGACCCCGCTTTGTCGATCCCGGCGGTGCAGAGCTTCCTGCGCTTCCACACCGGCGGGCCGCTGGTCGCCGATCCAGCGGCGGCCGGCTTCCTGTTCGTTGCCGATGCCGTGTCCCAGCCGCGCCTGGGTCGGCTGGCCCTGGGCGACGACCGCTATCCCGACCGGTCGGCCACTGTCGTGGTCGAGGTGCCGGCGCTTGAAGGGCCGGCCTCCGGCCAGTTCACCGGCCCCGGCATCGCCGTGGCCGAGCCGGCCGGGATCGCCGGCCTGCCATCCTGGTTCCGCGAGGATTGGGCCGCCAACGGTGCCGCCTATCCGCTCGGAATCGACCTCCTGTTCACCTGCGGCGACCGGATGCTGGGCCTGCCGCGCACCACGCGCTGGGAGGGCTGATCCCATGTATGTCGCCGTCAAAGGGGGCGAACGTGCGATCGAGAACGCCCAGGCGCTGGTGGCGGAAACCCGCCGCGGCAACCCTGAGGTCGCCGAGATCGCGCCGGACCAGATCCGCGAACAGCTGGGCCTCGCCGTCGACCGGGTGATGTCCGAGGGATCGCTGTATGACCGCGATCTCGCCGCGCTGGCGATCAAGCAGGCGCAGGGCGACCTGGTCGAGGCGATCTTCCTGCTGCGCGCCTATCGCACCACGCTGCCGCGCTTCGCAGTGTCGGAGCCGATCGACACCGCCGCCATGACGGTGCGGCGCCGGGTCTCCGCCACCTACAAGGACATTCCGGGCGGCCAGATCCTGGGGCCGACCTACGACTACACCCACCGCCTGCTCGACTTCGCCCTGGCGGCGGAAGGCCGGCCGCCGGTGGCGCCGGAGGGCGAGGCGGGGCCGGACGGGCCGGGGCCGCGGGTGGTCGACACCCTCACCCGCGAAGGGCTGATCGCGCGCGAGGCCGACGCGCCGGAAGGCCATGAGCCGGTCGACCTGACCCGCGACCCGCTGACCCTGCCGGCCGACCGCGACCAGCGGCTGCAGAACCTCGCCCGTGGCGATGAAGGCTTCCTGCTGGCGCTGGGCTATTCCGTGCAGCGCGGCTATGGCGGCAACCACCCCTTCGCCGGCGAGATCCGGCTGGGCGAGGTGGCGGTCGAGATCGTGCCGGAGGAACTGGGCTTCGCCATCGAAATCGGCGAGATCACCGTCACCGAATGCCAGATGGTGAACCAGTTCGCCGGCTCGAAGACGGCGCCGCCGCAATTCACCCGCGGCTACGGCCTGTCCTTCGGCCATTCCGAACGCAAGACCATGGCGATGGCCCTGGTCGACCGGGCGCTGCGCGGCCGTGAGTTGGGCGAAGCCGGGCGCTATCCGGCGCAGGACGAGGAATTCGTGCTGGCGCACAGCGACAATGTCGAGGCCTCGGGCTTCGTACAGCATCTCAAGCTGCCGCACTACGTCGATTTCCAGGCCGAGCTGGAGCTGATCCGCCGGCTGCGGGCCGCGCATGACCGCCGGGCTCGCGAAGCAGACGGGGCGGCGCCCCAGAAGGAGGCGGCGGAATGAGCACGCCGAGCACCGGGCGCGACCCCGGCTACAACTTCGCCTATCTCGACGAGCAGACCAAGCGGATGATCCGCCGGGCCTTGCTGAAGGCGGTGGCGATTCCCGGCTACCAGGTGCCGTTCGGCGGGCGCGAGATGCCGGTGCCCTATGGCTGGGGCACGGGCGGCATCCAGGTGACCGCCAGCATCATCGGCCCGGACGACATCCTGAAGGTGATCGA
>NZ_JBYRFX010000733.1:0-1816 GCF_057815775.1 Inquilinus sp. | reverse complement strand
GGGCGGGCCGCCGGGTCGCGGTGGTGGGCGGCGGGCAGAGCGCGGCGGAGGTCGTGCTCGACCTGCACGGGCGCTTCCCGGCGCTGGGGATCGACATGATCTTCCGCGGCCATGCGCTGAAGCCGTCCGACGACACGCCCTTCGTCAACGAGATCTTCGACCCTGATTTCACCGACGTCGTCTATCGCCAGCCGGAGGCGCGGCGGGACGAGCTGGTGCGAGGCTTCCGCAACACCAACTATGCCGTGGTCGATGCCGATCTGATCCAGCGGATCTACGGCATCCTGTACCAGCAGAAGGTGCAGGGTCCCGCCCGGCTGGCCCTGTCGCCGCGCAGCGACGTCGTGCAGGCCGCGGCCGGGGATGGCGGCATCGAGCTGCAGGTGGTCGACGGCCTCGTTGGCGCGCCGGCACTGCGGCGCTACGATGCCGTGGTGCTGGCCACCGGCTACGACCGCGACATCCGCAGCCGCTTCCTCTCGGCCATCGACCCTTATCTCGACGGCTTCTCGGTCGATCGCGACTATCGCCTGCGCACCCGGCCGGAGTTCCGGCCGCAGATCCACCTGCAGGGCTATTCCGAAGCCTCGCACGGCCTCAGCGACACCCTGCTCTCGGTGCTCGCCATCCGGTCGCAGGAGATCGCGAACTCCATCCTCGATGCCCAATCCGCCCGCATCGGCCTGGCGGTTGCCGGCCACCGGATCCGCCAGCTCGGACAGTAATCCCGGTCAAGTGTCGGTCAGGTGACGAAATCCCGGCGGTCCGGTTCCGCTGGCGCTGGAACGCCCGGCACCGGCGACTCCTTGCCCAGCCAGCGCTGGCGCAGGGATTCCCGCACCAGCATGCCGACGGCGGGGGAGTGCGGCCGGCCCCGGACGGTGACCAGCGCGACGTCGCGCCAGAATTCCGGCTCGACGCATCGGCGCGCCACCACGCCAGGATGGGTGATGGAGTATTCCGGGATGAAGCCGAAGCCCAGGCCGGCAGCGATCATCGCCAGCACCCAGTCGTCCCGTTCGCTGCCGTAGATCATCGGGCACTGCGCGTTCTGTGCCGCGAACACGGCGCTGGCATATTGGTAGATCTCGCAGTTGCGCCGGTTGACGTAGTTTTCGCCATCCAGGTCGCGGACGCGGATTTCCTGGCGGTCGGCCAGGCGATGGTCCGCGGCCAATGCGATCATGAAGGCCTCGCGGAACAGCTCGATATAATGCAGTCGGTCGTTCGGCTCCTCCCCCGGGATGCAGTAGATCGCCGCCTGCAGCTCGCCCGCCAGCAGTTTCTCCTCCAGTGTTTGGGCGCTGTCGTCGATCATCATCAGCTCGACCGCCGGATGCTTGCGCCGCACCGTGTCGATCAGGTCGAGGACGAGGGTCGGCGCGATCGTGCACATGATGCCCAGGCGCAGTTGCTGCCGCTGGCCCGCCGCCAGCTCCAGCGCCGTCCTCTTCGCCGCCAGGGACTGGTCATGGACCTGCTGCAGATAGGGCAGCATCAGGCGCCCGAGATCCGACAGATGGGTGTTCGCCCGCTCGCGGTGGAACAGCAGGCCGCCCAACTCCTCCTCCAGCAGCTTGATCGCCCGGGTCAGCGACGGCTGCGCCACGTGGCAGATTTCCGCCGCCCGGGTGAAGTTGCGGTGCTCGCACACGGCGAGAAAATATCGGATCTGGTGCATTTCCATGACGGCCCTCGACACGCTGGTCGGGGACCAGTTCGGTCGAACGGCCATCATGGGTGACACCTGCGTCCCTTCGCCCCACCGGGCGAGGGGGCGAGATCAGCCCCGCAGGCGCCGGACCCAGCGGAACAG
>NZ_JBYRFX010000732.1:0-8502 GCF_057815775.1 Inquilinus sp. | reverse complement strand
CACCCGCTCGCGCGCCGCGGGCTTGGCCTCCGGCGTGACCGCGTCCTCGAGGTCGAGAATCAGCCCGTCGGCGGGCAGGGTGCGGGCCTTGTCGAGCGCGCGGGCATTGGCACCGGGAACATAGAGCAGCGAACGGCGGGGTCGGAGGATCATGGTGCGGAGCCCTCTGGAATCAGCTTTGCATCATATCGCGACCGTGCCGTTCCCGTACATCGCGTTGTGCAGGGCCACGGCGATTACCCCGTGCTGGCGAACGGGTTCCGGATGGTCAGGCCGTCGATCTCCTGGCCGTCCTGCATGTCCTCAGAATACAGCGTCCGACATCCCGACTGCAGCGCCGACGCGACGATCAAAGCGTCATAGATGTTGAAGCCCCGACGCGCTGCGATCCCGAGTGCAGCATCATGCGTCTCGACAGTGACCGGCACGACCGGCGTACACAGGGCGCGGATCGCCGAAAGCACCTCGCCGATCTCGCCCCAGGACATGCCGAGTTTGCGACGGCCGACAGCCGCAAACTCGTTCAGCACCTGCGCACTGATGACGCCGCCGGCGGCCAGAAGCGCTTCCGCCACCCCGCTGCGGCTGTCGTCCTGGGCAATGGCATAGAGCAGGATGTTGGTATCCAGGAACGCGTCAGTGCTCATTCGCTTCGTCGCGGTCGAAGCGGAAGCCGGGCGGCAACGGCCGGCGTAGGGCGCGAAGCCGGTCGAGCGCTTCGTTCCGGCTGCGATCCCGGTCCACCAGGAAAGTGCGGTCGGCGGCGAGGCGGATCTCGATATCGTCGCCTTCCTTCAGAGCCAGCGCCTCGACCACCGCGGCGGGCAGGCGGACCGCCAAGCTGTTTCCCCATTTGGCTATACGCACGGCATCACCATGATATACACTTCAATATGTATATCATGAGCGGAGGTGCTGGGCAATCTCACCCGCCCTCGCCAGGCCGTGACCTCCATCACATCGTGCCGCTGTGGTTCGGCATACACCTGTCCTTGGGCCGAGAGCCCGAGGACAAGGACATGATGCTGCGCACGATCATCTGGGTTTACGGCGTTCTGGTGCTGGTCGGCTTCTACATGGGCGCCACGCCGTTTTGAGCCTGCGGGCGCCGCCGCCTCAGGCCGATTTGGCCTTCCCACGATCGAGATAAAAGTCGATCAATCGGGCGGCGTCGTCGTTGTCCCAGGCGGCGCCCCCTTCCAGCCGGCCGATGATGGTGCCGTCGCGGTCGACCAGCACCGTGGTCGGCAGCCCGCGGACGCCCAGGATGGCCGGGGCGCGGCCGGTCGGGTCGAGATAGGTGGGCAGCGCCGCGATCTTGTTCTGGGCGAAGAAGGGCTGCACCTTGGCCAGGCCTTCGCGGTCGATCGACACGGTCAGCACCGCGAAATCCGGCCCGCCCATCCGGGCCTGCAGCCGGTCCAGCGCCGGCATCTCCTTGACGCAGGGGGCGCACCACGTCGCCCACAGATTGACCAGCACGACCTTGCCCTTGAAATCGGCGAGACGAAGGGTGTTGCCCGCGGCGTCGGAGAATGTAATCTCCGGTGCCGGTTCAGGCCGGTCGGCCAGGGCGAAGCTGGCGACGGCGCCGTCCAGGGGCGGCTGGTCCCCCGGGGCCCGCAGCGTCCACCAGGCCGCGCCCGCCGCCAGCAGCAGCACCAGGCCGGCCAAGCCCGCGGCGATCGTTGCTCTCTTTCTCATCCGGTCCGTTCCCATGCCTGATCCGACCCAGCCTGCCACCCCCGTCGCCCCCGATAAAGGCGCCAACACCATGTGGGGTGGGCGTTTCGCCGCCGGCCCGGCCGCGATCATGGAACGGATCAATGCTTCGATCGGCTTCGATCGCAAGCTCTGGGCCCAGGATATCGCGGGATCGCGCGCTCATGTCGCAATGCTTGCCGTGCAGGGCATCGTGTCCGCCGAGGACGCGGCGGCGATCACCAGCGGCCTCGACCAGGTCGGGCGCGAAATCGCCGAAGGCCGCTTCGAATTCAAGACGTCGCTGGAAGACATCCACATGAATGTGGAGGCGCGGCTGGCCGACATCATCGGCCCGGCCGCCGGCCGGCTGCACACCGCGCGCAGCCGCAACGACCAGGTGGCGACCGATTTCCGCCTGTGGGTGCGCGACGCCTTCGATCGGCTGGACCAGGGGATGCAGGCGCTGCAGGCGGCACTGATCGGCCAGGCCGAGGCGCATGCCGACACCATCCTGCCCGGCTTCACCCATCTGCAGGTGGCGCAGCCGATCGTCTTCGGCCATCACCTGCTGGCCTATGTCGAGATGCTGGGCCGCGACCGCAGCCGCGTCGCCGATGCCCGCGCCCGGGCCAATGAGTGCCCGCTCGGCGCCGCCGCCCTGGCCGGCACGCCCTATCCGATCGACCGGCACATGACCGCCGCGGCGCTGGGCTTCGACCGGCCGACCGCGAATTCCCTCGACAGCGTCTCCGACCGCGACTTCGCGCTCGACTACCTCGCCACCGCAGGCATCTGCGCCATGCACCTGTCGCGGCTGGCGGAGGAGATCGTGTTCTGGTCGACGCCGCAGTTCCGCTTCGTCAGGCTGTCCGACGGGTTCAGCAGTGGTTCCTCGATCATGCCGCAGAAGCGCAACCCGGATGCGGCGGAGCTGGTGCGCGGCAAGTCCGGCCGGGTCTTCGGCAGCCTGACCGCCCTGCTGACCGTGATGAAGGGCCTGCCCCTGACCTACCAGAAGGACATGCAGGAAGATAAGGAGCCGGTGTTCGACGCCGACGACACGCTGATGCTGTGTCTCGCCGCCCTGACCGGCATGGTCGAAAGCTGGACCGTCAACCCGCAGGCGATGCGCCGGGCGACCGAGGCCGGCTTCCCGACCGCCACCGACCTGGCCGACTGGCTGGTGCGCACCCTGGGCGTGCCGTTCCGCGAGGCGCACCACATCACCGGCCATCTGGTGAAGCTGGCCGAGGACAAGGGCTGCGGCCTGTCCGACCTTGATCTGGCCGAGATGCAGGCGGTCCATGCCGGCATCACCGATGCCGTCTACGCCGTGCTGACGGCCGAGGCCTCGGTCGCCAGCCGCAAGAGCTTCGGCGGCACGGCGCCCGACCGGGTGCGCGAGGCCGTCCGCACCGCAAAGGAGCGTTTCCTGTGAAACCGTCCGTCCTTCTGCGCCTTCTCCTCGCCGTCACCCTTGCCTTCGGCCTCGTCGCCTGCGGCAAGAAGGCGGCGTCGGTCAGCGCGCCCGACAGCAAGACGTCTGCCTATCCGCGAGGCTATCCCAGCTCATGACCGTGTTTGCGTATCGCGACGGCGCCCTCTTCGCCGAGGACGTCGATCTCGCCGCCGTGGCCGCCCAGGTGGGCACGCCGGCCTATGTCTATTCCTCGGCCCAGCTGGTCGCGAATTACCGCGCCTATGTCGATGCGCTGGCCGGGCTGCCGATGTCGGTCTGCTTCGCCGCCAAGGCCAATTCCAACCTCGCCGTGCTGCGCACCCTGGTGCAGCAGGGGGCGGGGATCGACGTGGTCTCGACCGGCGAGATGCGGCGGGCGCTGGCCGCCGGCTGCCCGGCCGACCGCATCGTCTTCTCCGGCGTCGGCAAGACGGCGGAGGATCTGGAGGCGGCGCTGCTGGCCGAAATCCACCAGATCAACGTCGAATCGCTGCAGGAGCTTGAGCTCTTGTCCCAGGTCGCGGTGCGGGTCCGGCGCGACGCGGTGGTGGCGTTCCGGGTCAACCCCGATGTCGACGCCAAGACCCACGCCAAGATCTCCACCGGCCGCAAGGGCGACAAGTTCGGCATCGAGCTGGAGGATGCAGCCACGGCCTTCGACCGGGCGCGGGTGCTGCCGGGGGTGCGCGCCGTCGGCGTCGCCGCCCATATCGGCAGCCAGCTGCTCGACCTGTCGCCCTATCGCGACGCCTATCGCCGCCTCGCCGACCTGGTGCTCGACCTGCGTGCCGCCGGCCATGCGGTGGAACGGGTCGATCTCGGCGGCGGCATCGGCATCTCCTACAAGGGCGATGCGGCGCCGTCGCTGGCCGATTATGCCCGCATCGTGCACGAGACGGTCGGCGATCTCGGCTGCAGCCTGATGGTGGAGCCGGGGCGGTCGATCTGCGGCGATGCCGGCGTGCTGCTGTCCCGGGTGATCTTCATCAAGCCCGGCCGCACCCGGAACTTCGTCATCCTCGACGCGGCGATGAACGACCTGGTCCGCCCGGCGATGTACGACGCCTGGCACGGCATCGTGCCGCTGCGCCAGCCGGCCGAAGGGGCTGGCGAGGCCGAGTTCGACGTGGTCGGCCCGGTTTGCGAAAGCGGCGACACTTTCGCCCGCGGTCGCGCCCTGCCGCCGCTGGCGGCCGGCGACCTGGTCGCCTTCACCGGGGCCGGGGCCTATGGCGCGGTGATGGCGTCGACCTACAACACCCGGCCGCTGGTGCCGGAGGTGCTGGTCGACAAAGACCACTTTGCCATCGTCAGAAAACGGCCCACATTTGAAGAGATGGTCGCCGGGGAGAGCCTGCCGCCCTGGCTGGCCTCTTGATGGACTGACCATAGAGGCTCCAGGAGGACCGGTGGCCCGCAGCCCGACCGAGGCACCCAAGACGGCGAGCGTTTCCAAACCCGTCGAGCCGTCCGAGCCGCGCATCAAGATCGCGCTGGCTTGGACCGCGGCTGCCTGGGAAACCGTCTGGCGTGCCGGCTGGCCGGTTGTGACGGTGGCTGGCGCCTTCCTGGTCCTGGTCGGCTTCGACCTGCTGCCCGACCTGCCGGGCTGGCTGCACGCCCTGATCCTGCTGGGCTTTATCGGCGCGCTGGTCCTGGCCAGCCGGCCGCTCTGGCGGCTGCGCCTGCCCGACGGCCTCGCCGCGCGGCGCCGGCTGGAGCGCGACAGCGGCGCCCCTCACCGGCCGCTGACCGGGCTGCGCGACACCCAGGCCACCGGCACCACCGATGCGCTCAGCCGCGCCCTGTGGCAGCGGCACCAGCAACAGCGTGCCGCGCAGCTGCGGGCCCTGCGGCCCGGCCTGCCGCGCCCGCGCAATGCCGAAAAGGACCGCTTCGCCCTGCGCGGCCTGGTGGCGATCGGGCTGGTGCTGGCCGTCGTCTCCGCCGGCAGCGACTGGGGCCCGCGCCTCGGCCGCGCCGTGTCGCCCGGGCTGTTCGGTGCCGCCGCGGCGACCGCCCCGCGGCTCGATCTGTTCGTGACGCCGCCGACCTATACCGGGCGGCCGCCGATCTACCTGACCGCGGGCCAGGTGACGCCGGCGAACGGCCAGCCGGCGCCGGGCCCGATCGAGATTCCGGTCGGCAGCGCCCTGGTCGGCCGGGTCTCGGGCGGCGATGCCGCCCCCAGCCTCGGCCTCGCCGGCAGCAAATCCGACTTCGCCGCGATCGACGGCGGCAGTTATGAGCTGAAGGCCCAGATCACCGGCGGCGACCGCATCACCGTGACCCAGGACGGCACGGTGCTGGGCGACTGGCCGGTGAAGGTGCTGCCCGACGCGCCGCCGACCATCGCCTTCGGCCAGAAGCCGAAACCGACCGAACGCCAGGCGCTGCGCCTCGACGCCGCCGCGACCGACGATTATGGCATCGCCACGCTGACCGCGACCTTCACCCTGGCGCCCGGTGCGCCCGCGGTCTTGGACCCGGCGCCGCTGGTCATCCCGCTGTCGGTGCCCGGCCGCTGGCCGCGCGAGGTGAAGACCACCAGCTACCAGGATCTGACGCCCCACCCCTGGGCCGGCCAGGCGGTCGACATCGTGCTGACCGCGACCGATGCGGCGGGGCAGAGTGCGTCGACCGCGCCGGAGCGGGTGGCCCTGCCGGAGCGTGAATTCCACCACCCGGTCGCCCGCGCCATCATCGATCAGCGCCGGATCCTGACCCTGCAGCCGGACCAGTCCGAAAGCGTGGCCGAGACGCTGGACACGCTGTCGCAGCGGCCGGACCGCTATTACGACGACAAGGTCGCGTTCCTGGCCCTGCGCACCGCCGCCCGCCGCCTGTTGTTCGCCCAGGACAATCCGCAGCCGCATGTGGCGGCGCTGCGCGACCTGCTGTGGGATACGGCGCTGCGGATCGAGGATGGCGATATGTCGCTGGCCGAACGCTCGCTGCGCGACGCGCAGCAGCGCCTGGCTGATGCGCTGGAACGCGGCGCCAGTGACCAGGAGATCAGCCAGCTGACCGAAGAACTGCGCCGCGCCATGGACCGCTATCTCCAGGCGATGGCGGAGCAGATGCAGGACAAGATCCGCCGCGGCGAAATGGCCGAGACCCAGGTGCCGCCGGATGCGCAGGTCATGGACCGCAAGCAGTTCCAGGACATGATCGACCAGATGCAGCGCCTGTCCGAATCCGGCGCCAAGGACCAGGCCCGGCAACTGCTGTCCCAGATGCAGAACATGATGGAAAACATGCATATGGGGGCGGTCAGCCAGGAGCAGGCCCAGGCCCAGCAGCGCGCCATGAACCTGATGAAGGACCTGCAGAAGCTGACCAACGCGCAGCGCCAGCTGCTGGATCAGACCTTCCGGCAGCAGCAGGCGCAGCAGGGCGGGGACGAAAGCGACCCGTCGCAGCAGCCGCAGGACGGCACGCCGGAGCAGAACGCCCAGGCGCAGGAAGCGCTGCGCAAGGCGCTGGGCGAGATGATGCGGCAGCTCGGCGACATGGGCGGCGACATTCCGATGCCGCTCGGCCGGGCGGAACGGGCGATGAAGCAGGCCGGTGACGCGCTCGGCCAGGGCAATCCCGGCGGGGCGGTGCCGTCGCAGACCGAGGCGCTGGACCAGCTGCAGCAGGGCCTGCAGGGGCTGGCCCAGCAGATGATGGAAGGCATGAACGCCCAGCCGGGCACGGGCCGGGCACAGCAGGGCCGGAATTCCATGGGGCAGGACCCGCTCGGCCGGCCGCTCACCGGCCAGGGCGGCACCGATGCGGAGAACAACGGCACCAAGGTGCCGACCCAGTTCGACACCGAACGCGCCCGCGCCATCCTCGACGAATTGCGCCAGCGCCTCGACGACCGCTCGCGCGCACCGGTCGAGCGGGACTATATCCAAAGGCTGCTGCGCCAGTTCTGAGTCGCGGCCCTTCCCAGCCGCGGGCATCGCCCGGGCTTCCGCCAGGATGAGGACTATCGTGACGGCGATCACGCTCGAGATGATCCGCGACGCGCGCACCCGCATCGCGCCGCATGTGCTGCGCACCCCGACCCTGCCGCAGGTGCGGCTGAGCGAGACGCTCGGCCTGCCGGTGGTGGCGAAGCTGGAACTGCTGCAGCACAGCGGCTCCTTCAAGGCGCGCGGGGCGTTCAACGCCATGCTCAGTCTGGACGCCGCGGGGCGTGAGGCCGGGGTGGTCGCGGTCTCCGGTGGCAACCACGCCCTCGCCATCGCCTATGCCGCCCGGGTGCTGGGCGTCGCCGCCAGTGTCATCATGCCGAAGACGACGCCGGAGAACTACGTCGCCGGCACCCGCGCCGATGGGGCGGAGGTGATCCTGACCGCGGACATCGCCGCGGCGTTCGACGAGGCGCATCGCCAGGCCGCCGCCGGGCGCACCTTGATCCATCCGTTCGACGATCCGCTGGTGATCGCCGGCCAGGGCACCATGGGCCTCGAGCTGCTCGAGGACGCGCCTGAGATCACCGACATCATCGCCTCGATCGGCGGCGGGGGCATGATCTCGGGCGTCATCACCGCGGTGAAGGCGCTGCGGCCCGAGATCCGGATCTGGAGTGTCGAGACCGAAGGCGCCGATGGCATGAGCAAGGCGCTCGCGGCCGGGCATCCGGTGCGGCTCGACGCCATCACCTCGATCGCCAAGACGCTGGGCGCGCCGTCCGTCTCCGACCGCACCCTTGCCATCGTCCGTGACGCGGTCGAGGAGGTGCTGGTGGTGCCGGATGCCGAGGCGGTGCGCGGGTTGCAGATCCTGGCCGAACAGGCCCGGGTGGTGACCGAACCGGCGGCCGCCTGCACCCTGGCCGCGGCGCTGCGGCTGAAGGACCGGCTGCCGCGCGACGCCCGGCTGGCGCTGATCCTGTGCGGCGGCAACGTCACGCTGAACGACGTCGAACGCTGGCGCCGGGAATTCGGCGTGGCCTGACCCGGTACGAATCCGTACCTACGTTTCTACGCCTTTTGGCAGCGCCTCTTTCCACCAAAGGAGGCGCTGCCCCAACGGGGGCCGCTGAATGTCCCAATTGTCGGTCGAGCCAGCCGTTGGGTAGCGTTCAGCCAGGGGACAATAGTGCAACAGGGCTGGCGCTCCATGACCGATCTTCCCGAGACACCTCCACCGGTCGACATGTCGACGGACCGGCGCGATTTCCTAGCCAAATGCGGCCGCTTCGCCGTCATCACGCCGCCGGCGGTGACCATGCTGCTGTCGACCAGCCTGACCTCGCAGGCGATCGCGAAGTCGGGCGGCCAGGCCGGCGGCGGTGGCCCTGGCTATGGCGGCGGCGGATGGGGCGGTGGCCCCGGTTCCGG
>NZ_JBYRFX010000731.1:0-3387 GCF_057815775.1 Inquilinus sp. | reverse complement strand
GATGCGGCCGGTCGCAGCGGCCGAGGGCGACGAACAGGCGCCGGGGCACGGCCAGGCGGCCGCTGCCGCCCTGGTGGTGCCGCGCCGCCAGGGCGCGATCCACCGCGGCGCGGCGGCTGCGGGCCAGCCGGTCGTCGGCCTGGTCGGCCAGGGCGGCGGCGGTGGGGGTCACGGCATAGCCGCGGGCCTCGGCGATCAGCGAGACGTAATAGCCGAATGAGAGGGGGCGCTGGTCGCGGCACAGATTGACCACGGTGGTGCCGGGCGTCGCGCCGAAATCCGGCAGGTGATGCCCGTCCAGCAGGTCATCGGGGGTGACGACGCGACATTGGGGAGGCAGGTCGTCCGCGAGCCCGTCGGGCTCGTCGGCGACGATGAGAGTTGCGGCCATGGGTCCATGAAGGTGGTGGCAATGGCCGCCATCGTCCCGCCGCGTCGCGTAAAGGCGCTATTCGGATTTCGCAATCAGCGAGTTAGGTGTATAAACGCATAAGTGTTTATGTGTGTGAGTGTTATCCGATGTCCGCGACACGCTGGAATCTCGTTGTCTCGCAATCGACCGACATGGCGTTGCGCCAGTTTCTGGCCAGCCAGGGCGGCGGCCGCAAGGGCGATCTGTCCCGCTTCGTCGAAGAGGCCGTGCGCGCGCATATCCTGGAGCTGACGGCGGCACAGGCAAAGGCGGCCAACGCCAATATCGGCCAGGACGCTCTCGACGCCGCGATCGAGGAAGCCCTGGGCGCCGCGCGTGACTGATGCGCGTCATCCTCGACAGCAACATCTTCCTCAGCGCGTTGCTGTCGCCGGGTGGATCGCCACATCGGATCTACGAGGCTTGGCGCCGCGGCCGCTTCGAGATCGCGACCTGTGACGAGCAGCTCGAGGAGCTGCGCCGGGCCAGCCGCTATCCCAAGTTCCGGAGCATCCTGCAGCCGCACCGCGTCGGCCTGATGCTCAACAACCTCCAGCGGGCCGTGGTCTTCGACCGCCTGCCGGATCACCATGAGACGGCAGATCCGCATGACGCCTATCTTCTGGCCTTGGCGGAGATCTCCGGGGCCCGATACCTCGTCACCGGAGACAAGCGGGCCGGGTTGCTCGATCGCAGATCCCTGGGGGTCACCCGCATCGTCACCGCAGCGGCCTTCTGTGACGCCGTCCTATAAGGTGCCGGCCCTCAATCCGCCGCGAACACACGCTCGGTGAACCGTGCGGCCAGACGGCCGAGTTCGGGGCCGAGGACGCGGTCCTCGGCCACCGGCGGCACGGTGCTGCGGAGGTCGTCGACGAAGCCGCGCAGCGCCGGCGGTGCCGTCCGGCCGGTGACGTGCAGCGCCTGTGACGCGACCACGGCCAGCATTGCCAGCGCCGCGTCGAGGCAACGGCCGGCCCGTTCTTCCTTCGACCAGGCCGGGAAGGCGGTGGTGGCGACATCGTCCTGGCCGGCGCCCGCGGCCTCGGTGCCGGGGATGAAGGTGCGCTGCGCCGCCGCCTTGGCCTGCTCCAGATACCCGGTCACCGCCATCGGCACATAGCCCAGGCTGCCGTGGCCGTCGCTGTCGCTCGGGTCGCGGCCGACCATCAGCAGGTCGGGCAGATGCGACACCCGGCCGGCCAGCAGCTTGGAGCTGTGCCGGTCGCAGAGCAGGCAGAGATCGGCCCAGATCGCCGCCAGATCGTCGAGCGCCGGCGCCGCCATGGCGTTGTGGTAGCCGCCGGTGCTGATGCAGCGGCCAAGCGGATGGGCCGGATCCGCCGGGTCGGGCGGGATGTAGACCGGGTTGTCGGACGCCGAGGCCAGCGAAGTGGTGGCGGCTCGTTCCGCCCCGGCCAGGGCCCGGTGCGCCTGGCCCAGCACCCTCGGCACGATGCGATAGCTGACCGGGGCCTGGTAGCCGCGCCGGCCGTCACTGCCACTATCGAGGAAGCCGCGCAGGCCGCGCAGGGCGGCAGCCTCATGTTCGTCGCCCCACAGCGTCTCCAGCGCGGCGTCGTAGTGCTCCAGCGGTGCCCGGAACGCCTCGATCGACAGGGCGAAGACGGTCTCGGCCAGCCGGATGCGGCGGCGGGCGGCCAGGGCGGCATCGGCCACCAGCGCCGCGGCACAGGGTGAGCCGTTGATCAGCGACCCGCGCTCCTTGACCTCGAGGCCGAAGCCGGCGCTGAGCCCGGCGAACAGCGGATACAGCGCCAGGATCTCGCCGGCGCCGCCCTGGCCGGCGGCGGGCACGGATGGCATCGGCCCGCCCTCCAGCATGGCGGCGACGGCCAGGGCGATGCGCGGCGTCGTTGCGGCATGGCCTTCCAGGAAATTCGCCAGCCGGGCCAGCACGATGCCCCGCACGACGCGGTCAGGCAGCGGGTCGCCGAAGGCGGTGGCGGCGGCGAAGGCCTTGATCCGGGCGTGGCGGTCCCGCTCCTCCGGCCGCAGGCGGCGATCGGCCAGCTCGCCCATCGCCGTGGTCACGCCGTAGATGACGAGGTTCGGATCGGTGTCGATCAGCTGCAGGAAGGCGGCCCGGCATTCGGCGATCCGTTGCAGCGCCGGCTCGGTGATGCGGACGGCCTCGCCCTGCCAGGCGACGCGGTGCAGGGCGGCGAGGCTGATATCCGCCCGAATCGTCAGTGCCACCGTCATTCGAATCCGCCCCGTCCGCTCATGTACGGGGCGCGATGGCCCCTATCCGGCGGGCAGCTTCGCAAAAGCAACGGCCGGCGGCGATGGGATTCGCCTGCCGGCCGTTTCAGTCCGGTGCAGGCCCCGGATCTGGGCCTGCGGTCGCTTACAGCACCGCGCCGTGGCAGTGCTTGAACTTCTTGCCCGAGCCGCAGGGGCAGGGGGCGTTGCGCGGGGTCTGGGCCCAGTCCGGGTTCAGCGCGAAGGCCGCGCTGGCCGCCGCCACCGCACTGCCGGCGGTCGCCATCTCCGGTGCGGCCAGGCCCAGCGCCGGGTCCTGCCGGGTCTCGTGCATCTCCTGCTGCATCGCCGCCTGCTGCTGCTGCGCGTCGACATCCTCGGGCCGCGTGACCCGCAGCTCGACCTGGGCCAGCACCTGGGTGACGTTCTCGCGCAGCGCGCCCAGCATCTCCTCGAACAGGTTGAACGCCTCGGCCTGGTATTCGCGCAGCGGGTCGCGCTGGGCATAGGCGCGCAGGTTGATGCCCTGGCGCAGATGGTCGAGGGTCAGCAGGTGGTCCTTCCAGCTCTGGTCCAGGATCTGCAGCAGCAGGCTCTTCTCCGCCATGTGCATGATCTCGGGGCCATAGGCCTCGACCTTGGCCGCCATCTTGGCGTCGATCGCGTGCTGGATCCGCTCCTCGATCTCGCGGTTGGCGATGCCCTCTTCCTTGGCCCATTCCTTGACCGGCAGGTCCATGCCGAACAGG
>NZ_JBYRFX010000730.1:0-3380 GCF_057815775.1 Inquilinus sp. | reverse complement strand
CCCAGCGCCGACCTGGCGGCCGCCGTCAAGGGTGCGGCCCGGCGCGGCTTCCGCAACATGGGCCAGGTCTGCATTGCCATCAATCGCATCTATGTGCATCGCCCGCTCTATGACCGCTTCGTCGAGGATCTCGTCGCGGCGGTGCGCCGGTTGCGCATCGGTGACGGCCTGACTGACCCGGCGGCGGATCTGGGGCCGATGACCAACGCCGCCGGCATCGCCAAGGTGGAGGCGCATGTGCGCGACGCCTTGGCCAGGGGCGCCCGGCTTGGCTGCGGCGGCGGCCGCCCCGCCGACCGTGCGTTGGGGTATTTCTACGAGCCGACGGTGCTGGCCGACTGCACCCCGGACATGCTGGTGATGCACGCCGAGACCTTCGGTCCCGTCGTCGGAATCGCCCCGTATGACGACCTGGGCGAGGCGATCGAGAGCGCCAACGATTCCCCTTACGGCCTCGCGGCCTACGCCTATGCCCGCGATGTCGGGGAGATCTTCGCGCTGTCGCGGCGGCTGTCCTTCGGCAGCGTGGCGATCAACACCGTCGACGCCGGCACGATCAACGCGCCCTATGGCGGCCGGCGGGCCAGCGGCATCGGCTATGAGCACGGCCGCGAGGGCATGGAGGGCTATCTGGTCCTCAAGCATGTCCGCGTCCGGCACGGCAGCTGAGCGGGGTGGCGGGCATGAGCGACGCGGCCTGCTTCATCGGCATCGACCTCGGCACCTCGACCTGCAAGACACTGGCGCTGGACGCCGACGGCACGGTGATCGCGCGCGCCACTGCCGACTATCCGCTGATCACCCCCCGCGCGGGCTGGGCCGAACAGAAGCCGGAGCTGTGGTGGCGTGCGGCGGACGAGACGGCGGCGGCGGTGGTCCGGCAGCTGGGCGGCCGTCCAGTGGCGGCGATCGGCCTGACCGGCCAGATGCACGGGCTGGTGCCGCTGGATGCCGATGACCGGGTGATCCGGCCGGCGATGCTGTGGTGCGACCAGCGCGCGGCGGAGCATTGCGACATCCTGACGGAGCGCCTGGGCGGGCTCGACGCCCTGCTCGCTCTGTCCGGCAACCGCATGCTGCCCGGCTTCACCGGCGGCAAGTTCCTGTGGCTGGCCGAGCACGAGCCGGAGGCATTCGCCCGGATGCGGCGCTTCCTGAATCCCAAGGATTTCCTGCGGCTGCGCATGACCGGCATGCACGCGACCGACGTGTCCGACGCATCGGGCACCGGTCTGTTCGACGTGCGGCGGCGGCGCTGGTCGCCCGAGCTGCTGGCGGCGGTCGGCTTGGACGAGACCTATGTGCCCGAGGCCTGCGAGTCGCATGAGGTGACCGGCGGCCTGCTGCCGTCCGTTGCGGCGCGCTGGGGCCTGCCGGCCGGGACCCCGGTCGTTGCCGGCGGCGGCGATTCGGTGATGCAGACGACCTCGATGGGTGTGGTCGAGGAAGGCTCGATCGGCATCACCATCGGCACGGCCGGCATCGTCGGCGGGGCGGCGCGCCGCTTCCTCGACAATCCCGGCGGGCGCGTCCAGATCTCCTGCGGCAACGCGCCGGACCGCTGGCATGTCATGGGCGTGGCCCTCAGCGTCGGTGGCGCCTTCCAGTGGCTGAAGGAAACGCTGGAACCGGTGGCCACCGCCGGGCTCGACTTCGCCGCGCTGGCCCGCCTGGCCGAGGCCGCGCCGCCCGGTGCCGACGGCTTGCTGTTCCTGCCCTATCTGATGGGCGAGCGTTGCCCGCATGTGGCCCCGGACGGCCGGGCGGCCTTCATCGGCCTGACCCGCGGCCACCGGCTGGAGCACATGGCACGGGCGGTGATGGAAGGGTCGCTGCTCAACCTCCGCGCCATTCTCGACCTGTTTGCCGCGGCTGGCCTGCCGGGCGACCGCCTGCGCGCCTCGGGCGGGGCGACGGTCTCGCCGCTGTGGCTCCAGCTTCTGGCCGATGTGACGGGGCGGCCGGTCGCCACCGTGTCGGGCGCGACCGAGGGTGGGGCCTTCGCCGCCGCCCTGCTGGCCGGAATCGGCGTCGGCCGCTGGTCCGGCCTAGACCAGGCGGTGCGCGAGGCCGTCGGCGAGACCGGCCGGACCGATCCGGATCCCGACCACAGCCGGCTCTACGACCAGATCCATCCGATTCACGAATCCCTGTATCAGACCCTGCGCGGCACCTTCGCCCGAATTGCAGCCGTGGCGGAGAGTGCCGGCGGCGGAAAGGCCCTTTCATGAAAGCCGCGATCTTCGACCTCGACGGCACCCTGGTCGACAGCGCG
Organism: Inquilinus sp.; assembly: GCF_057815775.1. Lineage (NCBI taxonomy): Bacteria > Pseudomonadati > Pseudomonadota > Alphaproteobacteria > Rhodospirillales > Rhodospirillaceae > Inquilinus > Inquilinus sp. Next base: position 1,105 of record NZ_JBYRFX010000730.1, on the reverse strand, counting down.
CCGGATATCGCCCATGCGATCAACCGCCTGCTGGCGGATCGCGGCGTGCCGGCGCAGTCCGTCTCCTTCGTCGAGGGGTTCGTCGGCGAGGGGGCGCGGCTGCTGGTCGCCAAGCTGTACGACGCCCTGTCCGTGCCGACCGACACCCTGGCGCGGGATGTCGAGACCTATCTGGCCTATTACCGCGAGCGCCCGGTGGCGGAGTCCCGGCTTTACGCCGATGCGGCGACGGCCCTGCCGGCCCTGCGCGACGCTGGCGTGCGCCTCGGTGTCTGCACCAACAAGCCGCAGGAGCTGGCCGAGATCGTGCTCGACCGCCTCGGCCTGCGCAGCCTGATGTCGGTGGTGGTCGGCGCCGACACCACGCCCTACACCAAGCCGGATCCGCGCCCGCTGCTGCATGCGCTCGACGCCATGGGGGTCCGGCCCGACGACACCGTCTATGTCGGCGACACCGGCATCGACCTGGCCTGTGCGCTGGCGGCGGGCGTGCGCTGCCGGATCGTGGACTGGGGCACGGGACGCCAGGTGAAGGTCGATGCCGGCTGGCGCCTCGTCCGCTTCGGCGACCTCGTGCCGCCCGCCGCCCGGGCGGCGGTTGCAGGCTGACGCGATGCTGAAGAAGATCGCCCTCGAACGGGACAGCCTCAGCACCGCGGAGCGGAGGCTGGCGGAGGCCATCCTCGCGCAGCCCGAGGCGGTGATCACCATGAGCATGGCGGATCTGAAGCGGGCCGCCGATGTCAGCGACCCGACCATCGTGCGGTTCTGCCGCCGCTTCGGCTGCAGCGGCTATCCCGAATTCAAGGTCCGCCTGGCGCAGAGTCTGTCGCCCGAACCGCCCTTCAAGCACCGCCCGATCGGTGCGGAGGACAGCGTGGCCGAGGCGGTGGACAAGATCCTCACCAATTCGATGAACGCGCTGAAGCGCTTCGCCAGCGATGTCGATCCCGCTGCGGTCGATGCCGCGGCCGGGCGGCTGCTGGCGGCGCGGGCGGTCTTCCTGCTGGGCCTCGGCATTTCCGAGACGGTGGCGTTCGACGCCGAGCACAAGCTGTTCCGCCTCGGCCTGCATTGCCGCACGGTGTTCGATTCCCAGCGCCAG
>NZ_JBYRFX010000729.1:0-21103 GCF_057815775.1 Inquilinus sp. | reverse complement strand
TATCCGGAGGAGGCCGCCGCCATCCTGCGCAGCCTGATCCGCGAGGACGCCCCGGCATGAGCCAGCGGCGCCTGACCTGGGATCACAGCTTCGAACCGGCCCCGGACGCGACTGTACCGCCAGCCGTGGTCGAGGACCGGGCCCGGCGCCAGGCCTGGGACGAGGGCTACGCCGCCGGCCGCTACGCCGGCCAGGCCGAGGGCCGCGCTGCCGCTGTGGCGGCAGACGAGACCCGTTGCGCCGCCGCGCTGGAGGGCATCCTGGCCGCGGTCGCGCAGCAGGATGGCACGCTACACGCCGACCTGTCCGACGTCGCCGCCGCCGGCGCCCGGACCATCGTCTTCGCCCTGCAGGCCCTGCTATCGGACCTGGCCCCGCGCTTCGCCGCCGCCCAGGCCGAGCGGCTGGTCGAGGCGGCGATCCTGGCCGCGGCCGGGCGGCCGGCCCTGGCCGTGACCGCGGCCCCTGATATCGCGCCTCTCCTCACCGACCGTTTCGCCGGGCACGGAGCGCCGCAGGACCTCGCCCTCACCGTCACGGCCGACGCGGCACTGCTGCCTGGTGCCGTCAGGGCGCGCTGGAACGGCGGCAGCGCGCACTGGGATGCCACCGGCACCGCCGCCCGGATCGCGGCGGTGCTCGACCAATTGCTGAAGGATCTGGACCATGACGCAGCCGAATGACGCCGCGCCGGCGCCGGCCGACGCCGCTGCCGCCCAGGGCGAGCATGCGATCTACGGCGTGCCACTGACCGTGCAGGTGGTGCTGGGCCGGGCCACGCTGCGGCTCGACCAGCTGATGAAACTGGCCCGCGGCGGGGTGGTCGAGCTCGACCGCCGGGTCAACGACCCCGTCGAGATCATGGTCAATGGCCGGGTCATCGCCCGCGGTGAGATCATGGTGTTCGACGAGACCGGCCAGCTCGCCGTCACCCTGTCCGAGATCGTCCACCATCCCTCGGCGTGATGGTCCCGGCTTGATCTCCTCTGCCATGCCTTCTCCCAAGCCGTGGAGCCGGACCAGGCTGGGCCTGTTCCTCCTCCCGCTGCTCCTGCTGCCCGGTGTCGCGGCGGCGCAGAGCATCAGCATCGACCTCGGGCCGCAGGGCGCCAGCCTGTCCGGCCGGGTGATCCAGCTGGTGGCGCTGATCGCGGTGCTGTCGGTCGCGCCCGGCCTGCTGATCATGACCACCTGCTTCACCCGGCTGATCGTCGTGTTCTCGCTGGTGCGCTCCGCGCTGGGTCTGCAGCAGACGCCGCCGAACATGGTGCTGGTCAGCCTGGCGATGTTCCTGACCTATTTCATCATGCAGCCGGTGTTCGAGCAGTCCTGGGAAGACGGGCTGCGGCCGCTGATCGACCAGGAGATTTCCGAGGAAGAGGCGTTCGACCGCATCGTCGACCCGTTCCGCGGCTTCATGGAGGCCAATGTCCGCGACAAGGATCTGGCCTTCTTCCGCGACCTCGAAGGCAAATCCGCGGCCCGGTCGGCGACCCCGGCGCCGGCCCAAGCCACGCCGGCCGCCGTCGAACGGCCCAGCCTGCGCACCCTGATCCCCGCCTTCATGCTGAGCGAGCTGCGGCGGGCGTTCGAGATCGGCTTCCTGCTGTTCATCCCCTTCCTGGTGATCGACATCGTGGTGTCGGCCATCCTGATGTCGATGGGCATGATGATGCTGCCGCCGGTCATGATCAGCCTGCCGCTAAAGCTGGTGTTCTTCGTGCTGGTCGATGGCTGGCACCTGATCACCAGCTCGCTGGTCCGTTCCTATCTCGGCTCGTGAGGATGCCCATGACCGCCGCCGCCAAGACCAGCCCGACCGCCCTGACCGGCGCCCACCGCGCCGCGATCCTGATCCTGGCGCTGGGCGATGAGCGCGGCGGCAAGATGCTGGCGGCGCTGGACGAGGAAGACCTGCCGGTCGTCACCCGCGCCATGGCCGAGATGGGCCGGGTGCCGCCGGACACGGTGACCTGGACGGTGCAGGATTTCCTCGGCCGTCTCGCCCGCGGCGATTCCATGGCCGGCGGCCTGTCCGCCGCCGCCCGCATGCTGAACCGCTTCCTGCCGGAGGAGCGGGTGGCCCAGATCCTGGATGAGATCCGCGGCCCCGCCGGCCGCACCACCTGGGACAAGCTGTCCAACGTCAACGAACGGGCGCTGGTCGACTATCTCGCGGTGGAGCAGCCGCAGACCATCGCCGTGATCCTGTCCAAGCTGCGCCCGGACTATGCCGCCAAGGTGGTCTCGGCCCTGGCCCCTGCCCTGCGCCTGGCCGCGATCGAACGGATGATCGCGCTGAAGACGGTGCCGCGCGAGGTGCTGGCCCAGATCGAGGAGACGCTGCAGGGCGAGTTCATGTCCGGCTTCGGCGCCGGCAGCGCCCGCCGCACCGACCCGTCGCGCATCCTGGCCGAGATCTTCAACCGCACCGCGTCCGACCTGCTGGGAGAGATGATGGCCGCGCTGGAGCCGCGCTTCGGCACGGAGATGGAGCGGGTGCGGTCGCTGATGTTCACCTTCGAGGATCTCGTGCGGCTGGACGCCCGCGCGCTGGAGGCGGTGATCCGCGCCGCCGACAGCCGCCTGCTGCCGGTGGCGCTGAAGGGCGCGTCGGAGGGGCTGCGCGATGCCTTCCTGGCGGCGCTGAGCGACCGCGGCGCTGCCATCCTGCGCGACGAGATCGCGACCCTGGCCCACATCCGCCTGCGCGACGCCCAATCCGCCCAGGCCGAGATCCTGGAGGTCGCCAAGCAGCTGAACGAGGACGGCGTCATCACCATCCCGGAGGATGGCGAGGACGACCGGATGATTGCGTGACCGGAAGCGGCTGCCTCAGTGCGGCCGGAACTGCGTCGCGGCCATGATCGTCGCCGGGTCGAAGGTGATGATCGAGGAATCGGAAGACTGCAGCAGTTGCAGGTTCGGCGGCAGCGTGGCGCCCTGGCCCTGGTCCATGTCATAGAAGATGGTGAAGCGCTGCAGCAGCGACTGGAGCTTCTTCGGGTCCTGCAGATCCGCGATCGGCATGCGCTTCTCCAGCATCTCCTTCTGCTTGTCGATGTCGATCGACGCGGTCGCGTCCGGGATGCGGAAGGCGGTGCGGATCACCTGCGACAGCGCCTTGTCGCCCAGCACCTGGTACCAGTTGGTGATGGTGGGCGCCTTGCGCTGGAAGTACAGCGCCAGCCGGACGCCGACATTCTTCTCGCCCTGCTCGGTCTCGATGCCGCTGGTGACGAAGCGATTGACCATGGCGTCGATCTCTTTCGGATCGGTCAGCCCGGGCTTGGCCGCGTCGGTCTTCGCCAGATGCATCGCATTCGCCAGATCGGCATAGGTCTTGTTGGTCATCCGGCTGGCGACCGATTGCGGGTCCTTGGTGCCGCCCTCGACCACCTGCTTGATCAGGGCGCGGTACGGGATCTGGTCGCCGAGGCCGAAGGCCTTCATCACGAAGCTGTAGAGCCGATAGTCCTTCATCAGATCGTCGGCGGTCTTCACCGTGGCGATCGTCTTGCGGAAATAGTCGATGTCGCGCTGGTTCATCGCCTGCGCGCTGAACAGCTTGACCTGCCGGTCGTAGGTCCGCTGGACCAGCTGGTAGTCGGTCAGGGTGGACATGGAGCGATCTCCTCAGGCGGGGATGCGGCCGAGCACCTCATCCTCATAGGCGAAGACGTCGCGCAGCGCTGCCAGCGCCTTGTACCGGTCGCCGCCGGCCAGGGCATTCGCCGCATCCAGCACCCTGCCCTGCACGGTCGGCGACGTCGCGAACACCGCATGCAGCCGGGCCAGCGCGGCCGCCGCCTCGGTCTGCAGCAGCGTGGCGTCGCCTTCGCCGAGCAGCAGCAGCTGGATGCGGAAATAGGCGGCGCGACCCGGCGTCGTCGCCTGCTCCGGCTGCAGGATGTCCTTCTCGCGCAGGATCTGCGCGAAATTGCCGACGGTCAGCACCGTCTGCCGGTCCTCGTTGCGCAGGACGCAGCCATTGATGACGACGCGCTCGTTCGGGCGCAGCTTGAGCTTGAGCGGCATGGCGCCCCTTTCAGCCGCGCAGCCCGGCGAGGATCTTGCGGTTGACGTCGACCAGCGCCGCGGCCGTGCCCTGGCCCTCCAGCACCTGGGCGGTGTGCCGGTCGACCCAGAAGGAGAGCGAGATCAGCCCGGCCCGCAGCTCCGGCGGCAGCGCGTTCTGCTCGTCGATCAGGTCGCCGCGGAAGGCGCCCCACAGCCGCTGGTTGTCGTAGAGCGCATCCCGGAACGCCGGCGAGGCCGGGCCGTCGGCGGCATGGCGCTCGAGGGCGATGGTGACCTGTGCCACGACCCGCCGTTCGATCTGGCGCGGCGCTTCGGTTTCCTTGATGGTCTGGGTATAGGCCGCGATGCTCATCGGATCTCCTGTCCCGGATCACGAAAAGGGAGGCGCCGGATCGGTGGCGCCTCCGCAGTCTCGATCGGACCCGAAAGCCTCAGCCGCGGAACAGGGTGAGGATGCTCTGCGGCGCCTTGTTGGCGATCGACAGCGACTGCATCGCCAGCTGTTCCTGCACCTGCAGCGCCTGTAGCCGGGCCGATTCCTGGTTCATGTCGGCATCGACGATGGCACCGACGCCGGCATTGATGTTGTCGACCAGCTTGCCGACGAAGTCCTGCGTCCCGGTGATGGTGTTCTGGGCGCTGCCCAGGGCCGTCGCCGCGTTGGTCACGGTCGCCAGCTGCGTGTTGGCGGTCTGCAGCAGCGTGCCGAGCGCCGCCGGATCCGCCGCGGTCGACACGTCGATCGCCGACAGGGCGGTGTAGACCGCCGACAGATCCTGCTGGTTGTAGGTGAAGGTGGTGGTGGCGTAGGTCGCGCCTTCCCGGCTGATGCCGGTCACCACGGTCACGGCCGCGTTGGACTTCAGCAGGTTCTGGCCGTTGAAGCTGGTGTTGTCGAGAACGTTCTTGATGTTCGCGACTTCGGCCTTGATCGCGTCCTGGAACTTGGTCTTGTCGACCGCTTGGTCGGCGGTGGCGGCGGCGATGCTTTCGGCGATCTTCTGCGCCGACTTCTGGATCGTTTCCGCGCCGACCCGCGCCGTCCCGACCGAGGTGCCAACCACCGCGAGGTTGTCACGCACCGCGTTCAGCACGCCGGCATCGCCCTTCATCGTCGAAGACAGCGAGAAATAGGCGGCGTTGTCGCGCGCGTCCTGCACCTTGAGTCCGCTGGAAATCCGGCTCTGGGTGGTGGTCAGGTTGGCCTGGACCGAGCTCAGGCTCTGCAGCGCGGTGATCGCCTGCAGGTTGGTGTTGATGGAAGCCATGTCGCTTCTGCTCCGTTTGCTTCGCGGTCGTCGCGCCTTCTGGCACGGCGGGGGCGAGGATTCGCCCCTCGCATCCCAAGCATGCCCGTCCGAATCCTAAGAAGTTCCCAAGGATCGGACAGCCGGTCCTCAATAGGCTTCGTCCAACCCCGCCACCGTCCGGTCATGGCCGGCGACGGCCTGGCCGGCGCGGCCATACATGCCCTCGGCCCGGACCTCGGTCAGACTCTTCTTCACCAGGGCGGCGACGTAGGACACGGCCTCATGCGCCGCCGCCAGGGCCTCGGCATTGCGCTGCCCCGCCCGCTCCAGCGCGGCGATCGCCGCCGCGGCCCGATCGGCATGCGGCGAGGCCTTGGCGATGGCGAGGCCGGCCACCGCGGCCCGCCGCGCCGCCTCGGTCACCACCGCCTCGCCCTCATGCTTGCGGCGGATGAAATCGGGCAGCCTGTCGCTCTGCCCGGCAATCAGGGCCTCGGCCTCTTCGTCCAGCAGCGCGGCCAGCGTCTCGATCGCCGAAAGCCAGGCGTCGAGCTCCGGCGGCAGCGGCGCGGGTGCTTCGGCCTCGGCCTCGGGACGCCGCCGCCGGGGCCGGTCGAAGCGGCCCAGGCGATCGGCCAGGCGGCGCGGCGGCTCAGCCACGGGACGGCTCCGCCGGCTTCGGGGCCGGGCCGATATCCGGCGCTTCGCCCTGCATCCGCCGGATGTCGGCCTCGACCTGGCGGGCGATGCCGAAGCTGCCGGTCTCGGCCGCGCTGCGGGCATATTCCGACAGCAGGAAGTTGCGCCACATCTCCTCGGCGAAACCGCCGCCGGTCAGGGAGGGTGGCTTCACGCCCTGGAACAGCGTCTCGAAACTCTGGGTCAGCATCATCGCCTCGAAATCGACGGCGACCTTGTGCGCCTTGTCGCCTTCGGTCCGCACCGGGCGGCGGGCGTCCACGGCCACGGTGTCGGCATTGCCGATGGCGGACAGGGCGGAGAGGGCATCCATCAGATCACCTCCAGATCGGCATGCAGCGCGCCGGCGGCCTTGATCGCCTGCAGGATCGAGATCATGTCGCGCGGCTTGACCCCGAGCGCGTTCAGCCCGGCCACCAGTTCGCGCAGCGTCACCGGCCCGTCGATCACGGCGAGGCCGCCATCGCCCTCCTGCGCCTGGATGTCGGTGCGCGGCACCACCACCGTCTGGCCCTGGCGGGCGAAGGGCGCCGGCTGCGACACCTGCGGCGCCTCCGTCACCTGGATGGTCAGCCCGCCCTGGGAGACGGCGACGCGGCTGATCCGGACATTCTCGCCAATCACCACGGTGCCGGAGCGTTCGTCGACCACCACCCGGGCCGGGGTGTCGGGCTGGATCGGCAGCAGCTCGATATCCGCCATCATCGCGGCGACGTCGCCGCGGCGGTTGCCGGGCAAGGTGACCTGCACCGTGGCGGGGTCGATCATCCTGGCGGCGCCGCCACCGATCTTGCGGTTGATCGCCGATTCGATCCGCCGCGCTGTGGTGAAGTCCGGCGTGCGCAGCGCCAGCTTGACTGTATCCATGCTGGCGAAGTCGAAGCTGACCTCGCGCTCGACAATGGCGCCGCTGGCAATACGCGCGGCGGTCGGCACCCCCTGGGTGACCGAGGCGGCCTGGCCGGAGGCACTGAAGCCGCCAACCACCACCGGCCCCTGGGCGACGGCATAGACCTGGCCGTCGGCGCCCAGCATCGGGGTCACGATCAGGGTGCCGCCGGACAGGCTGGTGGCATCGCCGAGCGAGGAGACGTTGACGTCGATGGTGCCGCCCTGGCGGGCGAAAGCCGGCAGCGAGCCGGACACCATCACCGCCGCCACGTTGCGGGTGCGCAGGTCGAGGTCGCGCACGCTGGTGCCGAGCCGTTCCAGCATGCTCTGCAGGCTCTGCTGCGTGAACGGGGTGTTGCGCAGCCGGTCGCCGGTGCCGTTCAGGCCGACGACGAGGCCATAGCCGACCAGCTGGTTGGCCCTGACACCCTCGACATCGACCAGATCCTTCAGCCGCTGTGCCGAGGCCGTCGCCGGCACCAGGCACATCAAGCCGATCAGCGCCGCCGCGGCGGCGCGAAGCGCTGGCCCGACCCGCATTGCACCCCTCCTGCCCCACTGCCTCCCTGTGTGCCCCAGCGCAACAGCAGTCGCAAGCATTCAATTCAATAAAACTTTATCTATCTCCGAATACTTGATTCGAATTCTATGATTCCTTGACAAGCATTGTGCCGGCCTCATAGCCTCACCGCGTCCTGCGATATCCCGCACCAGCAACAGGGCGTCTGGAGCTTTGCATGCAGGTGATCCTGTACGATCCTGACGACGCGGCCCGGTCCAGCCTCGCCTCTTCCTTCTTCAGCAACGGGCTGGAATGCTATCCGGCGTCGCGCGAGGAGGTCGAAGGCCTGGTCCCGGTCGGCCGCAGTGACGGGCGCCCCGGCGGAACCCCCGCGATCATCCTCGGCGTCTGCCCGGAGGCGCGGGGCATCGTGGCGACGCTGCGGTCCGGCCGCTGCGACAGCCCGATCATCGCGCTGCAGGACGGCCGGTCGACCGAGCGCACGCTCGATTTGCTGATGGCCGGCTGTGACGACGTGGTGCAGCGCCCGGTCAGCCCACGCGAGTTGGCGGCCCGCATCGCCGCGATCCAGCGCCGCTCCTTCGGCCATGCCGCCGCCTCGGTCACCGTCGGCGGCATGACCATCTATTTCGACGGGCGCGAGCCGGAAATCGGCGGCCGGCCGATCCGCCTCAGCGGGCGCGAGAACGCCATCTTCCGACACCTCGCGCTGCAATCCGGCAAGGTGGTCAGCAAGACGTCGCTGTATGACGCGGTCTACGGCGCCTCGAACCGCATGCCGTTCGACAAGGTGATCGAGGTGCACATCTGCAAGCTGCGCAAGAAGCTGGTCACCGCCAGCGGCGGCCACGACTTCATCGAAACGGTCTACGGCCGCGGCTACAAGCTGGTGGCGCCGAAGAGCATGGCCGCGGCCTGAGGGCCGCGCCTTCCCGACCCAAGAACAACGCGAAACGCGGTGGTGTGAGTCGGCTGGCGGTGGTTTCGAGAACCGGCGCGCAGCGGACGTTTGGGTCCGTGAGCACCGGAAGCGCAGAAACCACCGCCAGACGGCCGCGCCAGTAGCATTATCAAACAGACTCTTAGTGCGGGGTGACCAGCTTGAGGCCGACGATGCCGGCGACGATCAGGCCGATGCAGGCCAGGCGGGCGACGTCGCCCGATTCGCCGAACAGGTAGATGCCGAGCAGCGCCGTGCCGACCGCGCCGACGCCGGTCCAGACCGCATAGGCGGTGCCCAGCGGCAGGGTCTTCAACGCCACGCCCAGCAGCAGCAGGCTGATGATCATCGCCGCCGCCGTGCCCAGGCTCGGCCACAGCCGGCTGAAGCCTTCGGTGTATTTCAGGCCGATGGCCCAGCCGACTTCGAACAGCCCGGCGATGATCAGGATCACCCAAGCCATGGTGCGTCACTCCTCAAGTCTGGAAAGATCAGGCGCTGCCTTTGTCCGGCCGGGTCAGGTCCCGCAGCCGCTGCAGCACCGCCGCGCGGTCGGCGCCGTCCACCGGGCGCACGCCAAAGGCCTCGTTCATCCACAGCCCGTCCGCGGCCAAGCGGATGATGGCGGACAGTACCGGGTCGATGCCGTCGGCCTTCTGCTGTTCGACCCAGCCGGCATATTGCGCGGCGTAAGGCGCCAGCAAAGCGGGGTCGTTGCCCAGGGCGGCAATCAGCGCCGCCCCCCGCACCGCGTCGCGGTCGTCTTCGGTCCCGGCGGGCGGGAAGGCGGCGTCGATATAGGCGCGGGTCCAGGTGCCCGGCCGGCCGTCATTGGCGCAGAGGCGGTCCATCCGCTCCTGCATGCAGGTGCCGATCCGGGCAATCATGGCGCGGATCAGCGCCTCCTTGCTGTCGAAATGGTAGATCAGCCCGCCCTTGCTCAGGCCCGCCGCCTCGGCCACCGCGTCGAGCGTCAGGGCAGACACGCCGCGCTCCAGCACGATCGACTCTGCGGCGCTCAGGATGCGGATCTTGGTGTCGGGCTTGTTCATGGCGGCCACTATACCGACTGGTCGGTATAGTGGCAATCCATTGGCCCCGCATGACGGTCATGCCCATGATCGCTGCATGGTCCACTGCAACCGCGTCACGGCCTTCGGCGCCATCGTCGCCGACCCCTCCCGCGGCACCGTGCTGGGCAATCGCGGCGTGCTGCACGATGGCGATGGCCGCATCCGCCGGCCGTGGTCGACCACGCGCTGGATCTGCTGCCGGCTGGCGTTCAAGGGCCGGTGGCGGCCGGTGATGACGCCGAATCGCTGGACCGAGCTGTTCTTCCTCGACGAGGCGGTAGCCCTGGCGGCCGGGCATCGGCCTTGCGCCGAATGCCGGCGCGAGGCCTACAACGCCTACCGCACCGCCTGGGCCCGCGCCGCCGGCCTGGCCAAGCGGCCCGGGGCCGATGCGATGGACCGGGTGCTGCATGCGGCCCGGGTCGATCCCGCAACCCGCGGCCAGCGCACCGTGCCCCATCCGGTGGCGGACCTGCCCGACGGCGCGATGATCGGCCTGGCCGACGATCCCGGCGGTGCCTGGCTGGTGCTGGGCGGCACGCTGCGGCGCTGGGCCCTGTCCGGCTATGGCGACGCCCGGCCGCGCCCGGCGGGCGGCGAGGTTCGGCTGCTGACGCCGCTGCCCAGCGTCGCCGTCCTGGCCGCCGGCTACCGGCCGGCCCTGCACCCGTCGGCGGGCACGCAGCCCCCTTGACTTCAAATGTTCTTCGCCTCGAACATTTGTCCGATCAAAACCGGCGACTCTGCCGGACCAGAACAGACCCATAGGGAGGCTCGACCATGACCCGGACGCTTTTGAAATATGCGCTGCCCCTGGCCGCCATGCTGCTGGCCGGCAGCGCCTTTGCCGCCGACAAGCCGGAGGTGGTGACGGTGGTGAAGATCGCCGGCATCCCCTGGTTCAACGCGGTGGAACAGGGCATCCAGAAGGGCGGCGAGGAGTTCGGGCTGAACGCCTCGATGGTCGGCCCGAACACTGTCGACCCGGCGCAGCAGGTCAAGCTGGTCGAGGACCTGATCGCCCGCAAGGTCGACGCTATCGGGCTGATTCCGCTGGACATCAACGTGATGGAGCCGGTGCTGCAGCGCGCCGCCGCCGCCGGCATCCCGATCATCACGCATGAGGCGCCGGAGCAGAAGACCAAGACCTGGAACATCGAGCTCATCAATTCGAAGGAGTTCGGCGAGGTCCAGATGGAGAGGCTGGCCCAGTCGATGGGCGGCGAGGGCGAGTACATCGTCATGGTCGGCACGCTGACCACGCCGCTGCACAACCAGTGGGCCGATGCGGCGATCGCCTACCAGAAGGCGAAGTACCCGAAAATGAAGCTGGCCACCGACCGCTTCCCCGGCGCCGATGAGGTCGACAGCTCCTACAAGGTGGCGATGGACGCCATCACCGCCTATCCGAACCTGAAGGGCATCATGGGCCTCGGCTCGAACGGCCCGATCGGCGCCGGCAATGCGGTGCGTGAGCGCGGCATGCAGGGCAAGGTCTCGATCGTGGGCACCTGCCTGCCCAGCCCGGGCAGGGCGCTGATCATGGACGACATCGTCCAGGAATGTTTCCTGTGGAACCCGATCGATGCCGGCTACGCCATGATGGCGGTGGCCAAGCTGGTGCTCGACAAGAAGCCGATCACCGACGGCATGGAAATCCCGGGCGTCGGCAAGGTTGCGGTGGACGCGCCATCGCACAACATCCGCGCCAACCTGATCCTGCACATCAACAAGGATTCGGTGGACAAGCTGGTCGACGCCGGCCTCTGACCGCCGCACCGGCTCCGTCTCAATCACTCTCCCCCTCCCCGTGCGGGAGGGGGAGATTTCAAGGCAGGGCCCCATCCGCATGACGGATCTGTTCCTCGACCTCCAGGGCATCGGCAAGCGCTTCGGCGGCGTGCATGCCCTGCGTGAGGTCGATTTTGACCTTGCCGCCGGCGAGGTGCATTGCCTGGTCGGCGAAAACGGCTGCGGCAAGAGCACCCTGATCAAGATCATCGCCGGGGTTCTGGCGCCGGAACCGGGCGGCCGCATCGCCATCGGCGGCGAGGCGGCGACGCATCTGAACCCGGTCGAATCGGTCCGCCGCGGCATCCAGGTGATCTACCAGGACCTGTCGCTGTTCCCGAACCTGACCGTGGCCGAGAATATCGGCATCGGCCACCATGTCGGCCGCTCCTTCGGCCCGGCGCGCTGGGCCGCGATCCGCGAATCGGCCCGCGGGGCGATGGCGCGGATCGGCGTCCGGCTCGACCCCGATGCCCTGGTCGGCACCCTCAACATCGCCAGCCGTCAGCTGGTCGCGATCTGCCGGGCCCTGGCCGCCGACGCCAAGCTGGTGATCATGGACGAGCCGACGGCGTCCCTGACCCGAACCGAGGTCGACGCCCTGCTGCGGCTGGTGCTCGACCTCAAGGCGCATGGCATCTCCACCCTGTTCGTCAGCCATCGCCTGGATGAGGTGATGGAGGTCGCCGACCGGGTCACCGTGATACGCGACGGCCGCAAGGTCGGCACCTGGCCGGCGGCGGAGATCGATGCCGGGCGCATGGCGTTCCTGATGACCGGCAAGGAATTCCACTACGACGTGCTGGACCACAGTGCGACCCGGGCCGAACCGGTGCTCGAGGTGGCCGGGCTCAGCAAGGCGGGGGAATTCGCCGATATCGGCTTCACCGTGCATCGCGGCGAGATCCTGGGCATCACCGGGTTGCTCGGCTCCGGCCGGACCGAGATGGCGCTGTCGCTGTTCGGCATGAACCCGGCCGATGCCGGCGAGATCAAGGTCGACGGCCAGACAGTACGAACGGGCTCGCCGAAACAGGCCATCCGCCAGGGCATCGCCTATGTCTCGGAAGACCGGCTGACCCTCGGCCTGGTGCTGCCGCAGTCGATCGCGCGCAACGCCACCGTCACCATCCTCGACCGGCTGACCTCCGGCTTCGGCCTGATCCGGCGGCGGGCGGCGAACGACCAGGTGCAGGGCGCGATCCGGTCGCTCAACATCAAGGTGTCGGACCCGGAGAATGCGGTGCGCACCCTGTCGGGCGGCAACCAGCAGCGCGTGGTGCTGGCGAAATGGATCGCGACCAAGCCCAAGGTGCTGATCCTCGACAGCCCGACCGTCGGCGTCGACATCGCCAACAAGGACGGGATCTACGAGGTGGTGAAGCGCCTGGCGGCCGAGGGCATGGCCGTCATCATGATCTCCGACGAGATTCCGGAGGTGCTGTACCACTGCCACCGCATCCTGGTGATGCGGCAGGGGCGGATCGCCGGGGAATACCGGCCGCACCAGACCTCGGAGGCCGAGTTGAGGCAGAGCGTGAATGGATAGCACCGTGACCCTGCCGGCGACCCGGTCCCCGCTGTTCGGCCGCCTGGTTCGGCGGACGGAATTCTACCTCGTGGTGGTGATCCTGGCGGCGGTCGTCGGGCTCGGCATCGCCACGCCGAACTTCCTGACCCTGTCGAACTTTTCCAACCTGGCCAATTCCTACGCCGTGACCGGCGTGCTGGCGGCAGGGCTGCTGGTGGTGCTGATCTCCGGCAACATCGACATCTCCTTCGCCGCCACCACCATGGTGGCGCAGTACCTCGCCACGCTGTTCGCCCTCAATATCGTCGGCAAGCCCGGCATCGGCATCCCGGTGCTGGACTGGGCGATCATCTTCGCCGTGGCGATGGCCGTCGGCCTCGGGCTTGGCCTGGTCAATGCCGTGATCGTCTCGAAGTTCAGGGCGTCGTCGATCATCGTCACCATCGCGACGATGAACCTGTTCTTCGGCCTCTTGATGTTCTTCTCGCGCGGTAAGCAGATCTTCAACCTGCCGCCATACTTCTTCAAAGGCATCCTGTTCCAGCTGCCGTTGCCGGATGGCGGGTCGTTCCGCTTCACCATCCAGATGCTGGCCCTGGTGCTGTCGCTGCTGGCCACCTGGGCGCTGCTGAACCAGACCGCGATCGGCCGGCAGATCTATGCCCTGGGCGGCAATCCGGAGGCGGCGAAGCGGCTCGGCTTCGGCGTGTTCCGGCTGCATCTCTTCGTGTTCGGCTATCTCGGCATGATGGCCGGCGTCGCCGCCATCATCCACGCCCAGCTGCAGCAGCAGGTGGCGCCGAACGTGCTGGTGGGGCGCGAACTCGACGTGCTCGCCGCCGTGGTGCTGGGCGGCGCCAGCCTGTTGGGCGGGGTCGGCACGGTGCTGGGCACGGTGCTTGGTATCGCGCTGCTCGCCATCCTGCAGAACGGGCTGATCATGATCGGCGTCTCATCCTACTGGACCCAGGTCTGCACCGGCCTGGTGATCCTGGTCAGCGTCTGCATCACCGCGCTGAGCGACCGCATGAAGACCAGGAGGAAGAGCCGTGGCCCCCTCTAGTCCAATGGCGTCTGAGCCGAGTTTGCCCTCCACCCGTCGACGCCTGCGCATCGACCCGGTCCTTACAGGGCTGTCGATCCTGCTGGTCGCAGTGGTCCTGGTGTTTTCGCTGATGGTCGGCGACCGCTTCCTGTCCGCCGCCAACCTGCAGTCGATCGGCTTCCAGCTGCCGGAGCTCGGCGTGCTGGCGCTGGCGATGATGATCACCCTGGTCTGCGGCGGGCTGAACCTCTCGGTCATCTCCACCGCCAACTGCGCCGCCCTGGTGATGGGCTGGATCATGACCCAGTATGGCGGCGTCGATGCCGGGCTGGGTGGCATCCTGCTCGCCATCCTGGCCGGGCTGGTGGTGGCGTCGATCTGCGGCGTGGTCAACGGCGTGATCATCGCCTATTTCGGCGTCTCGCCGATCCTGGCCACGCTCGGCACCATGATCCTGTTCAAGGGCCTGGCCATCGGCTTCACCCGCGGCAACGTCATCGGCGGCTTCCCGGACGGGATTCTCTTCCTCGGCAACGGCATGGTCGGGCCGGTGCCGATGCCGCTGTTCGTCTTCGCCCTGTGCGCCCTGCCGGTGGCGCTGCTGCTGAACCGCACGCCGTTCGGCGTGAACCTGTACCTGATCGGGTCGAATGAGCAGGCGACGCGGTTCTCCGGCGTCGACACCAAACGGATGCTCCTGTGGACCTACACCCTGTCCGGCCTGCTGTGCGGCGTCGCCGGGCTGGTGCTGATGGCGCGGTTCAACTCGGCCAATGCCAGCTACGGTGAAAGCTACCTGCTGGTCACCATCCTGGCGGCGGTGCTGGGCGGCACCGACCCGTTCGGCGGCTTCGGCAAGGTCGGCGGCCTCGTGCTGGCGCTGATCATCCTCCAGGCCATCTCCAGCGGCTTCAACCTGCTCGGCTTCAGCACCCATCTGACGCTGGCCATCTGGGGCGGCATCCTGCTGCTGGTGATGGCGGTGGGCTATCTCCGCGCCCGGCTGACGCACCAGTCGACGTGACGGCGGCGCAGCCGCCTAGGCGCCCTCACCCTCCGCCGCGACGGCCACCAGCCAGCGGCGGATGAGCTTCTCTTCCTCCGCACTCAGGCCGGCGGCCAGTTGGGCCTCCAGGCGCAGCACCCGCTCGCGGCACTGCGCCAGCAGCGCCTTGCCGCCTTCGGTGACCTCCAGGGTCTGGATCCGGCCATGCACCGGATGCGGCTGCCGCACCACCGACCCGGCCTTCTCCAGATTGGCGACGATGACGCTGACGGTCTGCGGCGTCAGCAGCGCCAGCCGGGCCAGATCGGCGCCGGACAGGCCGGGATAGGCCACCAGCATGGTCAGCACCGCGAATTGCGGCGGCGTCACCGCCAGGTCGGCCAGCGCGCGTTCCATCCGCAGGCGATAGGCGCCGCCGGCCTGGCGCAGCAGATAGCCGAAATACCCTTCCTCGCCACGCTTGCCCTCGCCCAGGCGGGGCACGGCCGGTCCCTTGACCATGATATCAGAGCTCTTATATATTGTTCGTGCTCTGATACTAACCTGCGGCTTTGGAAAGGGCCATCGCGATGTCGGCCAGCCAGGACCCAATCGATCTCTCCCCAGCGGATATCCGCCCCGTCGAGGACGAAGCCGGTGCCTCTGCTTGCTGGCCGCTGATGCGGCAGCTGCGGCCGCATCTGGAGTCGGAGACGGCGTTCGTGTCGCGCTGGCACCGCCAGGTCGCGTCCGGCTATCGCCTGCTGGCGCTCTATCGCGACGGCCGGCCGGTGGCGCTGGCCGGCTTCCGGGTGCAGGAGAACCTCGTCTACGGCCAATTCCTCTATGTCGACGACCTCGTCACCGACGAGGCCGAGCGCAGCGCCGGCAACGGTGCCCGGCTGATGGCCCGGCTGGTGGAGGAGGGGCGGGCGCTGGGCTGCGCCCGGCTGGTGCTCGACACCCCGCTGACCAACGTGCTGGGCCACCGCTTCTATTACCGCAACGGGCTGCTCGCCACGGCGCTGCGCTTCGGCCAGCCGCTGTCCTGACGCCCGGTCCCCATCGAACCAGGAATCATCGCCATGTCTTCCAGGATCTTCCTCGCCGGCGCGTCCGGCGCCATCGGCCGCCGCCTCGTGCCCCTGCTGCGCGCGGCCGGGCACGAGGTGTTCGGCACCACCCGTGATGCGGCGAAGGCCGAGACGCTGCGCCAGCTCGGGGCCGAACCGATGGTGGTCGACGTGTTCGACGCCGCGGCGCTGTCCCGTGCCGTCATCGCCGCCCGGCCGCAGGTGGTGATCCACCAGCTGACCGACCTGCCGCCCGGCCTCGACCCGGCGCGCATGGCCGACAGCATCCCGCGCAACGCCCGCATCCGCAGCGAAGGCACCCGCAACCTGGTCGCCGCGGCGCGCGAGGCGGGAGCCACCCGCCTGATCGCGCAGAGCATCGCCTGGATCTACGCGCCCGGCACGCCGCCCTATGCCGAAGACCACCCGCTCGACCGCCCGGCCGACGCCGCGCGCCGGGTCAGCGTCGACGGCGTCGTGGCGCTGGAGACCCAGGTGCTGCACACGCCGCCGCTGCGGGGCATCGTGCTGCGCTACGGCCCGCTCTACGGTCCCGGTGCCGGGACGGCGGCGGCGAAGGGCCCGGGTGGCGTGCATGTCGACGCCGCGGCGCAGGCGGCGCTGCTGGCGGTGGATCACGGCGCGGCGGGGATCTTCAACATCGCCGAACCCGGCGGCACCGTCGCGATCGACAAGGCGGTGCGCGAGCTGGACTGGGATGCCGGCTTCCGGCTGCCGGCCTGATCGGGAGACCGCATCATGACAGCCTTCCGGCCCGATCCGCTGCCCCGGCACATGCTCATCCTCCTGATGGGCGGCGCCGGCGTTGTGGCCCTCGCCGCCGTGGCGGCGACGCAGCTGGGGGGGCCCCTGCAAAGACCGGCCGCTCCGGCCGCTGCGATGGAGATGATGTCTGGGATGGCCATGTCCTCCGGCGCCGACGCCCAGGGGCGGCCGGGGACGGTGGTCAGGCCGGTGGCCTGCGAGGCGCTGCCGAACGTGCCGGGCAAGTCGATCACCACCGCCACGGTCGACTTCCCGCCCGGGGGCTACACACCGGCGCACCGCCATCCCGGCTCGGTCACCGCCTTCGTCATCAAGGGCACGGTCCGGTCCCAGCTGGCCGGCGGGCCACCGGGTACTTTCGGCCCGGGCACGACCTGGTTCGAGCCGCCGGGGAAGCTGCATCTGTTCGCCGAGAATGCCAGCGCGACCGAGCCGGCGCAGATCCTGGCGACCTTCGTCGCCGACGACAATTGCGGGCCGCTGAGCATTCCCGAACCGCAGTGACCCGCGGCTTGATGCCTATGGCGGCGCGGCCTCGGCCGTCTCCAACGGGTCCAGCCGCAGCGCGGTCAGCCCGAGCGCCAGCCGCGGCCAGGGCCGTCCGGGGCGGCCATCCGCCGAATCGCGGTGCTGGCCCGGCACCAGGCGGACCAGCAGGTCCGGGCCGTTCGCCAGCCGCTCCGGAATCACGATCCGGCTCTCGTTGCCGGTCTTGGTCAGGATCAACGTGCCGATGGTTTCGCCGCCGACCAGCAGGTCGACCGGCTGCGGCCCGTCCGACCGGGCCTGGCTGAGACCGGTTGCCGTCAGGACCAGCCCGGAGGATGGCCGGCCGGGGAGGTGGAAGCGCAGCTCGGCCGTTTCGGCCTTGGCCTTGACCAACCCCTCATCCGTCTCCTTCCAACCGGCGGACAGCAGCGGGCAGCGGGCGTCGATGTTACCGTCGGACAGGTCGATGGTCGTGCCGATCGGAAACGGCGGAATCGCCGCCTCGGCGATGTAGCAATCGGTCTTCCGCTCGATGAAGAAGGCGGCATAGGCCGGCGACACGCTGGGCCGGAAGGCCAGAACCAGCACCGCCAGCTCGACCGCCGCCACGACGGCGCACAGGCCGTAGCGCAGGAGATTGCTAGACAAGGAACTGGGCATCGTTCAGCCACTCCCACACCAGCCAAAGGTTGAAGGCCAGGGCGATGGCGACCAGCGGCAGCAACAGCCGGCGCCGGCCGATCGCGTTCAGCCCGTCGGTCAGCACGAAGGCGAAGACCGGGCAGCCGACGAGGTAGCGCGGGATCGAGGTCAGGCCGGTGGTCAGCGGGATGCCCAGGCAGCAGGCGGCGAACACGGCCTCGTCGAAACGGCGCCGGGCTGCCAGCCAGCCGATCATGGCCAGGCCCAGCACCGCCCAGATCGCATTCCAGGTCAGGCTGCGGCGGCCCAGGCCGATGATGTTGTCGAGGTCGGGCGTCACCAGGGCCTTGGCGATCCGGCCGAACGGTTCGGCGAAGGTATGGCCCCAGCCGGCCTGGACATGGCTGAAGGCGAAACCGTCCCCGACCTGCCCGTGCAGGAATCCCATGTAGAGAAACAGGCCGAGCGGGCTGACCAGCAGGGCCAGCAGGATCCGGCTGTCGCCCAGGCAGGCCGGGATGACCCGGCGGCCGAAGCGTCGGACCAGATCGGCGAAGAAGGCCAGCACCAGGAACACGCCGACGGCGCGGGTGGCGGACAGCAGCGCCGCCACGATCGCCGCCCGGACCGGACGGTCCTGCCGCCAGGACAGCATCGACAGGCAGGCGAGGGCGAAGAACAGCGCCTCGGTGTAGTCGATGGTGAAGTAGAAGGCGTAGGGGCCGGCGGCGCAGAACACCACGAACCAGCCGACCGGCGCCCCCGGCCGGGTGCGTTGCAGATAGCGCGCGCCGCACCAGGTGCCGACCAGGATGGCGAGGTTCGAGACCAGCAGGGCCGCGGCCATCGCGCCCAGCCCCGTGGTCCAGGACACGGCCCGGATCGCCAGGGGGTAGAGGGGGAAGAACGCCCAGTTCGCCTTGCCGCTGCCCTGGATCGGCGCCAGCGCATAGCCGTGCTCGGCGATGCCGAGATACCAGTTGCAGTCCCAGTGGCAGGCCAGATCGGCGACGCCGAAGCCGCCGTGGATCATCACCAGTGCGATGGCCGCGCGCGACAGGGCGAAGGCGAGGATGATGCCGAGCGCCAGGCGGCCGACGGCCCGTTCGGCCGAAGGTGCCCCGATGTCCAGGGCCGGGGCGGAGATCGTGCTCAGGGAGAGGCTCCGGACGCATCGGTGCCCCGCCCAGCGCAGACTCGCGGCGCCAGCGGAGGCATGTCTCGCGATGGCGTCGTCGTCCCGGCCGGGACGGCAGGCGGGACGTCCTCATAGACCGGCAATGTTCGGAAACAAACTTACATCTGCGACAGATTGCCTGCGGCAATGAGGCCTGCCGGTCCGCGGCCGATGGCGTCGATCACGGTGTCGGAATCTGGTCGACCCCCGGTGGCATGATGCCTGAGGGCAGGACCGACGCCCGGATCACGGCGATGCGAGCCTCATGATCCTCAAGGTCGCGCAGCGCCTTCCGCAGCAGGTCGCCGAGATGGGGCTTGAGGTGCTTGATCGCCGGGGCCGCATCGGCCCGCTGGACGGCCAGGAAGATCGCGATCGCGAAGACCAGGTCGCGCTCCGGCAGATAGCCCTGCCGCGCGGACCGCCAGCCCTGCATCATGCCGTCGTTGAACTGGCCGAAGCTGAAGGCGCTGTTGGCGAGGAACACCCCGAAGCCGAGATAGACCGCGGTGAGGTCGGTCAACGGCTCGATTTCGTCATCGTCCGCCGGGGGCGGGTGCAGCGTGCCGGCGGCCAGCAGATGGTGGGCGAGTTCATGGGCATAGGTCGCGATCAGGGCCTGCGGGTCGGCGAGCAGGCGGGGGGCGTAGCTGATCTCCGCCAGGTTCCCGTCGCCCGGCCCATAGGTTCCGATCGCGTGCTTGCCGTGCACGACCCCGCCGAAAGCCGGCGCCCCTGCCTGCTGCGGCGCGCCATCGTCGGGCATGAGGCGGAGGTTGGATTGGGCAAAGCCGCAATAGGTTTTGACCTGGTCGAACAGCCGTTCCGCCAGGGCATGCCCGGTCTCGCCGTCGGTCAGGAAGAAGCCGGGACCCGGCAGGATCAGCTGCGTCTGTGAAAAGTCCCGATGATTGTGGAAGCTTTCGACCAGCCAGGCGAAATTGCCGAGATGCCATTCCGCGATCTCGGCGTCGAGAATCGGCTTGCGCCGGAACAGCCTCATCGAACCCTCCGCGGCATCGCCGGTCCCGGTTGGAATCCTGGCACTGCCGGCCGCCGAGATTCAAGGTCGCGCAGGCGCTGGGGCCACCGATCCGGCCATCTTCACGTGCGGCGAGCCATCAAACCGCCACGCACTGCGCTAGAATGGCGGCGGGGGAATGCGGATGGGCGGCATGCGGGGACTCTGGCGGCGGATCGCGATCGGAACGGCGGCGGGGCTGGTCCTGGCCGGGCTGGTCGTGGGCGCCGCTTTCTGGCTCGACGCCCGCTATCCCCCCGTGCTCGACCGCTATCTCGACCGCTCCGCCGTCGTGCTCGACAAGGACGGCAACCTGCTGCGCGCCTTCACCGCGCAGGACGGCACCTGGCGGCTGAAGGCGACGGTCGACGATGTCTCGCCGCTCTACCTCACTTTGCTGCAGGCTTATGAGGACCGGCACTTCCGGTCCCATTTCGGCGTCGACCCGCTGGCGACGGCGCGGGCCTTCGGCCAGATGATCCGCCATCGCGGCGTCGTCTCCGGCGCCTCGACCCTGACCATGCAGACCGTGCGGCTGCTGGAGCCGCGGCCGCGCACCTTCGGCTCAAAGCTGATCGAGATGGCGCGGGCGCTGCAGCTCGAGGCGCATTATTCCAAGGACGAGATCCTCGGCATCTACCTGACCCTGGCCCCGTTCGGCGGCAATCTCGAAGGCGTGCGCGCCGCCTCGCTGGCCTATTTCGGCAAGGAGCCGAAGCTGCTGACCCCGGGTGAGGCGGCGCTGCTGGTGGCGTTGCCGCAATCGCCGACCCGGCTGCGGCCCGACCGCTTCCCCAAGGCGGCCCGCCTGGCGCGCGACCGGGTGCTGCTGCGGGTCGCCGGTGCCGGCGCGCTCGACCCCCAGGCGGCGCAGGAGGCGACGGAGCAGCCGACGCCGACGCTGCGCCAGTCGCTGCCGTTCCGGGCGCCGCACCTGGCCGAACGGCTGCTGGCGGAGGATCGCGGCCGCGAGATCTACCGCAGCACCATCGACGGCCGGCTGCAGGCCGGGCTGGAGGATCTGGCCGACCGGTCGCTGCACGGGCTGGACGCGACCAGCAATCTGGCGGCGGTGGTGGTCGAGAACGCGACCGGCCGCGTCACCGGCTATCTCGGCTCCGGCACCTTCTTCGAGGAGCGGCGCGA
>NZ_JBYRFX010000728.1:0-7041 GCF_057815775.1 Inquilinus sp. | reverse complement strand
GGCGCGCCCTATGCGGTCGCCATGGAGAAGGGCTTCTTCAAGGAGGCCGGCGTCGACATCACCGGCATCATCGGCTCCGGCGGCGGCGGCACCACCGTGCGCAACATCCTGGCCAGCCCCCTGCCCTATGGCGAGGTGGCGCTGAGCGCCGCGCTGGCGGCCCAGCGCCAGGGGCTGGATGTCGTCATCGTCAACGCCGCCATCCGCAGCGC
This sequence comes from Inquilinus sp., assembly GCF_057815775.1. Taxonomy (NCBI): domain Bacteria; kingdom Pseudomonadati; phylum Pseudomonadota; class Alphaproteobacteria; order Rhodospirillales; family Rhodospirillaceae; genus Inquilinus; species Inquilinus sp. The sequence goes on along the minus strand of NZ_JBYRFX010000728.1, from coordinate 6,829 downwards.
CGCGGAATCCACCCTGGTGACGATGCCGGAGTCCGACATCAAGTCGCTGAAGGACCTCGCCGGCAAGAAGGTCGCCATCACCTCGCCCAAGGGCGTGTCGGAGATGCTGCTGCTGATGGAGCTGCAGAAGGAGGGCGTCGACCCGGCCTCGGTCACCCGCGTCGCCTCCGGCGGCTACAGCAACAGCCTGACCCAGCTGCAGCAGGGCGAGGTCGCCGCGGCCGGGATGATCGAGCCGCTGTCGATCATCCGCAAGGCCGAGTTCCGCACCGTGGTCCGGGCCAAGGACATCCTGCCGGCGATGTCCACCGCCGTCGGCATCACCACCCGTGAATTCGCCGAGGCCAATCCCGGCGTGATCAAGGCCATCATCGCCGGCCGCCGCGCCGGCGTCCGGGCGATCTACGCCGATCCGACTGGAGCGGCGGAGATCGTCGGCCGCACCTTCACGCTCGACCCCAAGGTGGCGCAGGAGGCGGTCGCCAACATGATCGGGCCGCACTACTGGAGCGAGGGCGAGATCAACCGGGCCGAGCTGGACGAGACCGTGAAGGGCCTGACGCTGATCGGCGAGGTGCAGGACGACGTCGACTGGTCCAAGCTGATCGACACTGCCTACCTGCCGCCCGAACTGCAGGCGAAACAATGAGCGTCACGCCCTTGCCGAAGCCGCAGCGCCGCCCACCGGCCGGGGAGCCCATGAGCCAGACCGAGGAGTTGCACGTCGTCCTGAAGGGCATCACCCGGGTGTTCGGCGGCCGCAAGCGCGAGACGCAGATCCACGCGCTGGGGCCGCTGGACCTGGAGCTGCGCCGCGGCGAGTTCTTCTCGGTGGTCGGCCCGTCGGGCTGCGGCAAGTCCACGCTGCTCGACGTCGTGGCCGGGCTGGCGCCGCCCACCACGGGCCAGGCCAGCTTCGAGGGCCGGCCAGTGACGGGCGTGCCCGACGGCATCGGCGTGGTGTTCCAGGAGGACGCGTCCTTTCCCTGGCTGACCGTGCGCGACAACGTCGCCTTCGGGCTGCGCCGGGCCGGGGTCGATGCGGCGGAGATCGCCCGCCGGGTCGACTACGCCATCGGCTTCATGGGCCTGCGCGAATTCGCCGGCGCCCTGCCGCCGCAGCTGTCCGGCGGCATGCGCCAGCGCGTCTGCATCGCCCGCACCCTGGTGCTGCAGCCCCGGCTGATCCTGCTGGACGAGCCGTTCGGCGCGCTGGACCAGCAGACCCGCCTGCTGATGGGCGACGAGCTGCTGCGGCTGTGGCGGGAGACCCACGCCACGGTGCTGCTGATCACCCAGTCGCTGGACGAGGCGGCGATGCTGGCCGACCGCGTCGGGGTGATGTCGGCCCGGCCGGGCGTGTTCATCGACTTCGTCGAGACCGGCTGGCCGCGCGACCGCGACAGCCGGGTCATCGCCACCCCGGAATTCGGCGTCATCAACGCGCGGCTTTGGGAAAAGCTGCGGGTCGAATCGCTGAAGCACATGGGCCTGCACTGACCCGAACCCGGAGGCCCCGGCCATGCCGCGTGAAGCCTGGATCCGCCTTGCCGTGATCGCCGTCGCCATCGCCGCGCTCGAACTGGCGTGCCGCGGCGGCGCGATCCGGCACACTGCCATCATCCCACCGTCGGAAATGGCGCAGGCGCTGTGGCGCATCCTCCGCGCCGGCACCTTCGACGCCGATATCGTCACCACCTTCCGCGACATCGCCCTGGCCGCGGCGATCTCGATCGTGCTCGGCTTCGCGCTGGGGGTGGGGATCCATGCCTGGCCGGATCTGCGCCTGGGGCTGGAGCCGATGCTGGCCAGCTATTACGCGGTGCCGACCTTCATCCTGTACCCGGTCTTCATCATCCTGTTCGGGGTCGGCAGCGGGGCCATCACGGCGGTCGCGGTCATGCTGGCCATCGTCGCCATGATCACCGCGACGCTGAACGGGCTGGACCGCATCCCTTCGGCGATGCGCCGCACCGCCCGGGTGCTGCGCATGGGCCCGGTCTCCACCGCCCTGCGGATCAGCCTGCCGGCCGCCCTGCCCTACCTGTTCACAGGCATGAAGCTGTCGGTGGCCTATGCCGTGATCGGCGTGATCGCGTCGGAGTTCATCCTGTCCGGCTCCGGCATCGGCTACTCCATCGCCTACGCCTACAACAACTTCGACAACCAGACCATGTACGGGCTGATGCTGCTGGTGATCCTGGCCGTGGTCGCGATCAACACGGGGCTGCAGATGATCGACCGGCGGCTGAACGCCCGGCGGGGGCGGTGACACGATGCGACAGGCCGTCAGCTCCACCCTCATCCTCGCCGTGTTCCTGGCCCTGTGGCAGGTCCTGCACCTGGCGGTCGGCGCCGCCGTGCCCGGGCCGGGCGAGACCCTGGTCCGGATGCGCGATCTGGCCGCCACATCAGCCTTCTGGGGCCATTGCGCCGAAACCGGCCAGGCCTTCCTGCTGGCGGTGATCCTGTCGATCGTCGGCGGCCTGGCCCTGGGCCTGCTGCTGGGCAGCCGCCGCCTGGCCGGCGACGTGTTCGAGCCGATCCTGCTCAACCTCTACGCCCTGCCGAAGGTGACGCTGTACCCCGTCGTGCTGCTGGTCTTCGGCCTGGGGATGTCCGCCAAGGTGGCGTTCGGGGTGATGCACGGCATGATCCCGCTGGCCCTGTTCACCATGAACGCGATCCTGCAGACCCGGCCGGTCTATCTGCGCACCGCCCGGGTGATGCGGCTGACGCCGTCGCAGGCGGTCCGCACCGTCATCCTGCCGGCGATCGTGCCGGAGGTGATGTCCGGGGTGCAGATCGCGGTGTCGCTGGCGCTGTTGGGCGTGCTGATCGGCGAGCTGTTCGCCTCGCAGCGCGGCCTGGGCTTCCTGGCCCGGCATGCCATGGAACTGGGCGACATGCCGACCGTGCTGGCCGTCGCCGCCTATCTCATCGTCTTCGCGCTGGCGCTGAACGCCGCCCTGCGGCGCCTGGCGATGGCCGCCCCTAGGATACGAGCGTGAGGCCGCCATCGACGGCGATGGTCTGGCCGGTGACGAACGAATTTTCCATCAGGAAGATGTAGGCCGAGGCCACTTCATCGATCGTTGCGGTGCGCCCCAGCGGTATCAGGCCGGCAAACCGCTGGTCGGTCGCCTCGACCTGGTCCTGCGGCATATCCCGACACAGCGGCGTCCGCGTCCAGGTGGGGGCAACCGCATTGGCACGGGCGCGGGGCGCCACTTCGACCGCAAGACCCTGGACCAGGGTCCGGATGCCATCGTTTCCGACAATCGCACCCGAAGCGTTGTGCGCCCGGCCGCCGGAGCCTGCCGTGAAGACCAGGCTGCCACCGTCGCGCAGGCGCGGCACCGCAAGTCTTGCGATGGCGAGGTTGGCGAACAGCTTCTCCTCGATCGCCTTGCGGATGACCTCGACCGGCGCTTCGAGAAAGCCGCCGCCCATGAAGCCGCCCGCCATCGAGACAAGGTGGTCGAAGGGCTGGATGTCCCGGAAGAAGGCCGCCAGGCCATCCTGGTCCGCCGCGTCCAGGACATGACCGGCGACATCGGCGCCGGCATCGCGCAGACGAATGACGGCATCCTCCAGCTTGGCCTTGGCCCGGCCGGTGATGACAAGCCGCGCGCCGGCCCGCACAGCCAATGTGGCGACACCCAGGCCTATGCCCGAACTGCCGCCGACAACCACGATGGTGCGATCGTTCAAATTCATGTTTGCCTCGGACTAACGTTGAGCCGGCACGAAGGCCGCTGCGGCGCCGATCGCCACCGCTTCGTCGGCATCGCCGGCGGCGCCGCTGATGCCCACGGCCCCGCAAACCCGCCCGTCCAGCAGGATGGGAACGCCGCCGCGGAGCGGCACGAGCCCCGGCGCCGACAGCATCGCCGGCTGGCCGCTGTTGATCATGTCCTCGAAGATCCGCGACGGCGCCCCGATCATGGCCGCGGTCCGCGCCTTGCCGATCGCGACCTCGACCGAGATCGGCACCGCGCCATCCATTCGCAGCAGCCCGAGCAAGGTGCCGCCCGGATCGGCGACGGCGACCGTGATCGCGAGGTTGCGATCGCGGGCATCGGCGACGGCGCTGTCGATCAGCAGCCGGGCGCCGGCCGCTGTCAGCGTCGGGGCTTGATCGAGTGTCGGAACCGCCATGTCGTTCCTTGAATTGTCTCTGCGCGGGCGGGCTCGGAACCATCTCGTCCCGAAGCCCAAGTTAAGATACCTATCGGTATTGAAATACCATATGGTATCGAAAGGCTCGGGTTCAAGCGTCGTTCTGAGTGCGTTCGTGATCGGAAGATGGAGGCCTGCATGGCGAGGCTGAGCCGAGAAGAAAGCCGGGCCCAGACTCGCGTCAGGCTGCTCGATGCGGCGCGAACGCTCTTCGCCCGCGACGGCTATGGCTCGACATCCGTCGACCGGATCGCCGATGAGGCCGGATACAGCAAGGGTGCCGTCTATTCGAACTTCTCGGGCAAGGAAGAGATCTTCCTGGAGGTGCTGGAAGAGCACGGCCGGACAAGTCTCGAGCGCCTGCTGTCTTCGATCGACAAAGCGGCTGATGCGGCCGGCGCGATCGAAATGATCGGGACCTGGGCCGATGACATCTCACAAAGCGGAAATTGGACGCTGCTCATCCTCGAGCATGCCCGCCACGCCCGGCAGAACGACGCCTTTTCCAAAGTGCAGGAAGACCTGTTCCGGTCGCACTGGCGGCAACTCGGCAGCCGGCTGCTGACCCTGTTTCCGGCGTCGGTTGCGGGAGGAGACCCGGAGCTTCTCGGGGCCCTGGTCTTCGAGCTGGCCTACGCGCCGGCGATGACCTTTGTCAGGACGCCGACATCGGGCGCGCTCATCCGATTGGCGCTGAACGGGCTTCTGGTTCAGCCAGCCGTGGAAAAGCCATAGCCGCCAGTTGCGGCAGCAAGGCGTGACTGCAGCGCGCAACACGGGCTGCAGTCACCCATCGATCCGAACAGCAGACCAAGGATCACGAACCGGTGGTCACCCGCGTGATCCGGGCGCCATGCGTGCGTTGCGCGTCGAATTCGCCCGTCGCACTGCCGGCTGCGACGCGCAGCGACAATGACAGCGGCCCCTCGCCACGCGCCGCTAGCGATCCCGCGGCATGGTCGGGACCGACCAGGCTGACGGGCTGGCCACTCGCCAGCGCGATTGAACCGGCGGGGACGTCGAGCAATGCGCCGTAGCGCCAGGCGCTGACCTCCGGGTTCTCCACCGCGATCTCGATCCCGGCGACGCCGATGACGCCATTGGCATGGTGGCGAACCTCGCCCTCCGGCACGCGGAGATTGCGCGGCGTGACGTCGCCGCACAGGAACGGCAGGTCCGAGGTCGAGGCCCGCGCCGTCTGCCAGTCCAGCCGCACCCCGTCCGGCCGCAGCCGGCCGCCATCATTCGGCCCTTCGAGGTCGAGGCCGCGCGCCTTCGCCGCCGCGACATCGGCGGCGATGTCCCCGGGCAGCAGGGCATAGTCGACGAAGCCGTCGCCGGCCTCGTCCAGCACCCGCCACCAGCGGAATTCCGGGTTCGGCCGCTTGAAGGCGATCAGTTCGATATAGGCACCATCGGCGAAGACGATCAGCGCGTTGTGGCTGGCGCCGCCGGTGTGTTCCCCGCCCACCGTCACGGTGAAGCCGAGCGCCGTGTAATCGGCGATCGTCCGGTCCAGGTCCCGGACGGCGATCACCACATGGTCGAGTGACAATCCCATATCAGATCTCCTTCGGCCTCACGCGGCACGGGTGTCCGGCTCGCCCAGCGACAGCATCAGCCGGTTGGCCCAGTTGAAGAAGGCGGCCCCCTGTACGACATCGGCGATCGCCGCATCGTCCAGCCCGGCCGCCCGCAGCCGTTCGACATGCTCGCGCCCGAAGGACGGCGGCGTCGCGGTCAGGGCGACCGAGGCGGCCACGACCGCGTTCCAGCGTTCGCTGAGATCGGCACCGACGCCCTCGTCCAGCAGGCGCTGCACATCCTCGCCGCGCTTGGAATGTGTGGTGGCGAAGCGGGAATGGACCGAGGCGCAGTAGATACAGCCGTTGAAACGCGAGGCGGCGGCGGCGGCCAGCTCGCGTTCCGCCCGCGGCAGGCCGCCTTCGGGATTGTAGAAGATGTCCTTGTCGGTCTTGGTCCGCGCCTGCAGCACGTCCGGGTCGCGCACCAGCAGCCGGAAATAGTCGGATTTGGCGCGGGAGGCATCGACCAGCCCGGCCCAGTGCCGCTCGGTCAGCTGGTCGGCCGGAAACGGCTCGAGCCAGGGCAGCCATTCCAGCTCGGCCTGGGTAAAGGCGACGGGCGGATGGCCATCGGGATGGGTGAGGACGGTCTCGGTCATGTCAGGGGCCTCAGGCGGCGGCCAGGGCGCGCAGCCCGGCGACGACGCGGATCTGGAAGGACAGGAAGGCGACCAGCTGCGACAGGGTGACGATGTCGGTGGTCGACCAGCCGGCGTCGAGCAGCGCCTGCAGCGCGGCGGCGCTGGCGTCGCGCGGCCGGAACACCAGCAGATGCGTGTGCTCCAGCGCGGCGGCGAGACGGGGGCCGAGGACGCGCCGGGACTCGTCCGCGACCTGGTGGACCGGACCGGCGACATCCTCGACGCTCAGCGGGCCGGCGGGGTAATGGCCGTAGGGCCCCGTCGTCGCCCCGCGCTCCGCTTCCGCCGCCACGGCGGCGGCGATGGAGCCGTCCTGCCCGACCAGGGCGTCGGCGTAGAATCCGGCCGGCGCCGGCTCGCGGTGCAGCGCGGCGACGAAGGCGGCGATGGCACGGCGCTCCAGCGCCGTCACGGTGCCGG
>NZ_JBYRFX010000727.1:0-1810 GCF_057815775.1 Inquilinus sp. | reverse complement strand
TGGTAAAAAAATACTTGGTTGGCGCAGTACAGTTCCCGACGCAGAGGACTGGAATTGCTGGCTTCCGGCATGGCCGTCACGTGCGTCGCACCGGGAACAGGCCGATCGGGCGGAAGAACAGGATCGCTGCCATCGCGATGTAGACCAGCATCGAGGCCAGCGCCGCGCCGGTCTGCCGGGCCGCCGAGGCACCCATCAGAAGCCGCAGCATATCCGGCAGGAACGCCCGCCCGATCGTATCCAGCAGTCCCACCAACAGCGCGGCCAGGAATGCGCCGCGGATCGAGCCGATGCCGCCAATCACGATCACCACGAAGGCGAGGATCAGCACGTTGTCGCTCATGCCTGGTTCCACCGCGAACACCGGGCCGGCCATCGCGCCCGCGAAACCGGCCAGCATGGCGCCGAAGCCGAACACCACTGCGAACAGCAGCCGGATGTTGACGCCGAGCGCGGCGACCATCGCCGGGTGCGTGGCGCCTGCCCGCACCAGCATGCCGATGCGGGTCCGCTCGACCAGCACCCACAGCAGGCCGCCGACACCCAGCCCGGCGGCGATGATGACCAGCCGATATACCGGGTACAGCAGGCCCGGCATGATCTGGATGCCGCCGCCCAGGCCCTCCGGCTGCAGCACATTCAGCGGTGCGCTGCCCCAGAGTGCGCGCACTGCCTCCTGCAGTGTCAGGATCACGCCGAAGGTTGCCAGCACCTGGCTGAGATGGTCCCGGTCGTACAAGTGGCGGAACACCAGCAGTTCCAGCGCCAGCCCGATCAGTAGTGCGACGGGCAAGGCCAGCGCCAGGCCGATCCAGAAACTGCCGGACCAGGCGGCTAGCGAGGCAGCCAGGTAGGCGCCCAGCATGTATTGCACGCCGTGGGCGAGGTTGATGAAGTTCATGACGCCGAACACCAGCGTCAGGCCCGCGGCGACCAGGAACAGCAGGATACCGAGTTGCGTGCCGTTCAGGAGTTGAACGAGCAACAGGTTGACCGTCATGCGGCCGGGTTCACTTCATGTGGCATTCGGCGGCGTAGGGGTCGACCTCGTTGGACAGCACTTTGCGAACGGTCGCCGTGGCGAACTTACCGTCGGGGCGCTGGACGACCTTGCATAGATAAAAGTCCTCGACCGGATAGTGGTTGACGCCGAACTTGAAGGACCCGCGGACTGACTGGAAGTCGGCTTTCGCGAGTGCTGCGCGCAGCGCCGCCTTATCGCCGATCTTGCCGTTTACGGCCTTGACCGCTGAGTCGACCAGCAGTGCCGCGTCATAGGAGTGGGCGGCGTAGGTGCCAGGGACGTAGCCGTAGGCTGCCTCGAAATCGGTGACGAATTTCTGGCTGGCCGGATTGGCGAAGTCGGGCGCCCAGGTTGCGCTGGTGAAGAAGCCGAGCGCAGCGTCCTTATGAGCGGGCAGGGTGGATTCGTCGACGGTGAAGGCGGACAGGAAGGGGATGCTGGCCAGGCCGGCCTGCCGGTAGGCGCGGACCAGGTTGATACCGAGGCCGCCGGGCATGAAGGCGAACACCGCGTCGGGCTTGGCGGCGGCGATCTTTGCCACCTCGGTGGAGAAATCGAGCTGGTTCAGCGGCACGTAGATCTCGTCGGCGATTTCGCCCTTGAAGCGGCTTTTGAAGCCGGCGGCGGCGTCCTTGCCGGCCTGGTAGTTGGGCACCAGGATGAACACCCGCTTGTAGCCCTCGTCCTGCGCAACCTGGCCCATCGTCGCGTGCGGCTGGTCGTTCTGGTAGGAGGTGACGAACAGGTTGGGATTGCAGCCCTTGCCGGCGAAGGTCGAGGGGCCGG
>NZ_JBYRFX010000726.1:0-3540 GCF_057815775.1 Inquilinus sp. | reverse complement strand
CGACGGTGCGCGTCAACGATCGCGAAATCACGCTGAAGAAGGGTGCGCTGAATGGCGCTAAGGCCGGCGACACGCTGTCGCTCGCGCTGCGCCCCGAGGCCATCGTGCTGGGCAAGCAGGCCGGACGCGATTCCAGCCTGGGCGGCAAGATTTCCGATGTCAGCTTTTTGGGCTCGGTCATCCGCGTGCGGGTCGGCGTCGGCAAGAACGCCGTCTCGCTCGACACCTTCAACAGCCCGACCGTGGCACCGCCGGAGCGTGGCCAGCCGGTCACGGTCACCTTCGGCCGCGAGGATGTGCTGGTGCTCGAAGGCGCCGAAGCCGCCTGAGGTCGTCGTGGGTTGGGTTCGCGTTTGCGAACCCAACACCGCGCCGGCCGATGACGATTTGAAGCATGTGCGGGCAGTGTCGGCCCCGCCCCCTCCCCCGCTATGCTGCGCCGGATGAATCGGGGAGGCGGGGATGATCGACCGGGTGCTGCTGATCGGGGCCGGGCTGCACGGCATGGTGGCGGTGGCGATGGGCGCTTTCGCCGCCCACGGCATGGCCGGGGTCGAGCCGGAACGGCTGGGCTGGGTCCAGACCGGAGCGCATTACCAGCTGATCCACGCCGCGGCGATCCTGGCCCTTGCCCTGATCGGCCTGTCCGGACCGTTGCGCTGGGCCGGCTGGTCGTTCCTGGTCGGCGCCATCATCTTTTCCGGCACACTCTATCTCATGGCCTTCGGCGCACCGCGCTGGTTCGGCGCCATCACCCCGATCGGTGGCGTGCTGCTGATCCTGGGCTGGGGCTTGGGCGTGCTGGCCGCCTTCCGCCTGACGGAAAGCTGACGCGCGGGCGTTGAGTCCGGCGGCCGGCACGGGCTAGGCTTGCCGCAGCCGTTACCTCTGGGACGGCCTCAGCCGTCACTCCCGGGACGCCATGGCCGACCTTGACCTCGACGCACGCGACCTGATCTGCCCGATGCCGGTCCTGAAGGCGCGCAAGGCGCTGCAGGGCCTGGCGCCGGGCCAGGTGCTGGATGTGCGCGCCACCGATGTGGCGGCCCGCAAGGATTTCCCGGCCTTCTGCGACGCCACCGGCCATGCCCTGGTGGCGGTGACCGAGGAGCCGGACGGCGTCACCCGCTACAGCATCCGCAAGGCAGGATAGGGCATGGACACGCTGCTCTTCACCCACCCGGCCTGCATCGGCCACGACACCGGCCCCGGCCACCCCGAGCGGCCGGAACGGCTGAAGGCGGTGCTGGCGGCGCTGGAGGATGAAAGCTTCGCCCTGCTGCAGCGGCGCGAGGCGCCGGAGGCGACGATCGAGCAGATCGCCCGCGCCCATCCCGAAGGCTTCGTCCGCCGGCTGCTGGCCGCCGTGCCGTCCGACGGGCTGCGGTCGATCGATGCCGACACCACGCTGTCGCCCGGCTCCGGCGCCGCCGTGCTGCGGGCCGCCGGCGCCGGCTGCGCCGCGGTCGATGCCGTGCTGGCCGGCGAGGCGCGCAACGCCTTCTGCGCCGTGCGGCCGCCGGGGCACCATGCCGAAACCGCGCGGGCCATGGGCTTCTGCCTGTTCAACAGCGTCGCGGTCGCCGCGATGCATGCCCGCATGACGCACGGCCTCAATCGCGTCGCCGTGATCGATTTCGACGTCCATCACGGCAACGGCACCCAGGACATCTTCTGGTCCGAGCCGGACATGCTCTACGCCTCGACCCACCAGTCGCCGCTGTATCCCGGCACCGGCAGCGAGGACGAGACCGGCATCGCCGGCAACATCGTCAATGCGCCGCTGCCGCCGGGATCGAACGGCGTCGTCTTCCGCCGGGCGATGGAGCGCGTGGTGCTGCCGGCGCTGGACGCCTTCGCGCCGGAGCTGGTGTTCATCTCCGCCGGCTTCGACGCCCATGCCCGCGACCCGCTGGCCAATCTCGAGTTGGTCGAGGCGGATTTCGCCTGGGCGACGCGGGAGATCATGGCCGTGGCCGACCGGCATTGCGACGGCCGCGTCGTCTCCAGCCTGGAGGGCGGCTACGATCTGCGCGGCCTGGCCCTGTCCGCCGCCGCCCATGTGCATGCGCTGATGACCGGCTGAGGCGCAGGCCGGGCGCAGGGCATAGTGACACACCCTCTTATGTTGCAGCGCAATATGACCAAATCACTGCAAAGCTTGGATTTGACGCAAAGTGCGCTGCATCGCACAATAGCTTAAGCGATTGCTCCCGGAGGGAAACGCCGCATCACCTGTGAAAGGTTCATGATGTGGCCCTACACCTCGCATGAGGTCGACTACCTGACCACCGCCCCGCCGGATGAAGGCGCACCGCGCGGCGCGCTTGCCGCCCGGATGCTGGCCATGCCGGCCCATGCCAACCCGTCCGGCGACATCTTCGGCGGCTGGATCATGGCGCTGATGGACGAAGCCGGCGCCATGACGGCAACCAGCCATGCCCAGGCCCGCGTCGTCACCGTCGCCGCCACCGACATGGCGTTCATTCATCCCGTCAAGATCGGTGACGTCGTCTGCTGCTACACGGAACTGGTCCGGATCGGACGCAGCTCGATCACCTTGCACATCGAGGTCTGGGTCCTGCGCTCCGGCCTCGGTGACCGGATGAAGGTGACGTCCGCCGAATTCACCTTCGTTGCCCTCGACCAGAACGGCAAGCCGCGTGCGATCCAGCGGGCCGCCGGGACCGCCTGAAAGGCTCGCTTATCCCGGATCCGGCAGAGTCGGCCACAGCCCGGCCAGCATCTCGGGCAGGATCGCCTCCGTCACCGCCGGGCCGCCCTCCGCCTCCCCGAGTCCCTCGAACTTGCCGTCCAGCGCCAGATGGGCGAAGCCGTGCACCGCCGACCAGGCGGCCAGCACGGTGGTGAGAGCGACGCGATCGAGCGGCTGGCCGGGGGCGATGCCGCGAAAGGCCGCCACCGCGTCGCGCAGCTCGGTGAAGGCGGCCTGGCCGGCCGCCTGCAGGCGCACATCAGCCCAGTTCAGCCGATCCTTGCGGAACATCAGCAGGAACCGCGCCGGATGCGCCCGGGCGAAGCGGACATAGCCCATGCCCTGGCCTTGCAGCCGCGCGGCCGGGTCGGCGCCCCCGCCGGCAGTGCCCTCGCGGAGGTAGCGGGTCAGCGTCTCGAAGCCCAGCACCGCCACCTCGGTCAGCAGCCCCGCGGCGCTGCCGAAGTGATGCGCCGGCGCCGCGGCCGACACCCCGGCCCGGCGCGCCGCCTCGCGCAGGGTGAAGCTGTCGTCCTGGGCCTGCGCGACCAGATCGAGGGCGGCCTGGACCAGAGCGCGGCGCAGGTCGCCGTGGTGAAACGTGGCGCGCTTGCCGGCGGGGCGACGCGGCGCCGGCCGCGGCTCGGCGCGGACGGCGGTGGCGCGGGCCTTGCGGGCGCGCGGTGCGGCCGCTGGCTTGGCGCGCGGCGCAGACGGGGCCTTGGCGCGCGCGCGTGCTCGGGGGGCGGCCATCGCGGCCACCCTACCGCGAGCGGCGATCGGCCTTCCAGCGCTGCGGCCGCGCAGCGTTCCGGCTACGGCGA